>CAZBCK010000026.1:0-13654 GCA_964490635.1 uncultured Candidatus Saccharibacteria bacterium
CAATTACTTTTATCCAGACGAGATATAAACAACGCTGGACAATCTAATAAGTAAACTTAAATCATTTTGCCGTTGATCTAAAATTCCCAGAGTTCCAGTTTCCAAAAAATCTCCAAAGAAGATTCTTTGGAGACTAGAACTTTTTATTACTCAGGAGAGCGGAGCCAACACTTGTTCGGGGACAGGGACTCGAACCCCGATTGCAAGGACCAGAACCTTGTGTCCTACCGTTAGACGATCCCCGAAAAAAACAACCTATAACTTATAATAAATAACTTATAACATAAAATAATTATTTAGGCAATAAGATCGCATATTCTTAAATTTTTGATTTCCTTTTTTCACTTCACAATTTTTTATGAAGTGGAAAAAAGAAAGGGGAGGTTGGCGAGATAATCAAAAAATTTTTTTACGATAAATTTCTCTTTTATCAATTTGCCAACTTTCCCCATTGGAGAATCGTTCTGCTGATAAAACGCTTCTCTAAACTCTGACTGGAGGTTTTATGCCTCCACACTCAAGATGCTTTTTCAGCTTCTTGAATGTGGTGACATGATAAGCCACCGTCATTTCAAAGAAAGAGTAGCGGCTTCATTTAGCCGCTCTTTAACTGCCGCAGCAAGTTTTGCCACAACAGTATCAAAACGTATAAGTTGTTCCTGATATGCCTCTTGCATATCTGCGACAAGACGATCTGTCTCATCAAAGTCGCTCTCGATGTCAATCTCGCCTCCTCTGCACCTGAAATCATCGGTGCAGTGAGAATCTTTGTGTACCACTCACGGAAAGTGATCACATGAGGAAAATCCTCATCCCGGATTATTTCAATCCGAGACCCAAAATGGTCATCTCCTCTGCGAGCGGCGTTCAACATTCCGACGAGATCTGCAAATTGCAGATACATCGTCTTTCCGAATTCTCCGTTGTCACGGAGAATAACTAAATCAGGATTGTCTGGGCACCACTCTATGGTACCAGACCCAAAAGGGTTGTTTCTGTTCATAATATATCGCTCCAAACTATCGATTAAACTTATTTTGATTTAATGGATGGTTTGAAGCAATATAAACAGCATTTATTTTCCGAAGATAAAATTTCCTTCCCTTTTTTCAAAGAACTTGGCGTTAAGCATATTATCCTGGAGTTCAGGTTTCAACCTGTAAAATTTACAGATTAAAATCTGAACTCCGGAAATAAACGCTTTTCCGCACTGGTTGCAATTTTGTCATCGCAACAAAGCATCACAGCATAATTTTTAAACTATGCCAACCCCAAAAAATAAAACTATGCTAATCAATCATTTTTTGATAAAATAGAACTATTGGAAATAATAAAATAGATCACTTTAATATGGAACAGGAAAATATTGAAAATCAGGCGATGAAATTTGCAATGAAACTTTTGGGCGTCAGAAGAAGATCGGTTTTTGAAATTAGAAAAAGACTGGAAGAAAAAGGATGTGTAGAAAACATAATAGACAAAACTATAAAAGAATTATTTGAATATAAATATCTGAACGACGAAGAATTCGCAGAAGCATACATAAACGACAAAATAAATTTCAACCCGCGCGGAAGTTTTCTGATAAAAAAAGAATTGCGGGAGAAAGGAATTGCGGAAAATATTATAGATGAAAAAATAAAAGAACTTTTGTCCGAAGAAAAAGAAATAAAATTGGCGGAAAAAGCTGCCAGGAAAAAGCTGGAATTTTTGAACAAAGATTTGGAAAAAAACAAAATTTATCAAAAGGTCGGGTCACACCTGCAAACAAAAGGATATTCTTCTTATATTATCAGAGAAGTACTGGAAAATGTTCTATCGGCTAATGATTTGTAATCAATCAATTTAAAAGTAATACTTTTTATTTTAATAAATCTTTTCAATTATATAAAACGCAAATTTTTTGTCATTCTGAGCCGTAGGCGAGAAATCCCTTCAATGTTAATATTCCACCGTCTGTCCCATTTTCAACATTTAAGCGATTTCTCATTCCACTACGCTTCGCTCCGTTCTATTTCGAAATGACAAAAAAGAATTATTTTGAAAAATATCATTTTTAAATAAATTAACTACAAATAAAAAATTTTAATTTCCAATAAATGTCAAAAGCCCAAAAAAACAAATTAACCAAACCATTAAAAATAATATTGTTATTTTTAATGGCTATTACCATAAGCATCACCGCGATTGTAACATATTTTAATGTTGTTTATGCAAATAGAATATTTCCAAATACCACAATAAACGGAAAAGATTATTCCGGATTTACGAAAAAACAAGCGTTTGAAAAACTGGAAAACGAGATGAGAAATACTTACCGGAATGGCTTTATTTTTGTTTATGAAGATAAAACTTATAAAATTGAAGTTTCGGAGATCGGAGCAAATATAGATATAAACAAAACCATTAATAACGCTTTTTCCTACGGACATAAAAAAAATATTCTGCAAAACATAAAGGAACAATCAGGGCTTGTTTATAAAAAAAATAACATCAAAATTGAAACCAAGATTAATGAAATAGTACTTGAGAATTGCATCTTAAATAAATTATCCGAAATTGAAACACCGCCAAAAAATTTCGGATATTTTTATGACAACGATAATAAAAAATTCATTCCGACCCAGTCAAAACCGGGAATGCTTATCAATAGAAAGAAAATGATAAACGATATTTTTAAAAATTTATCTAAACTGAAAAATACAAATATAGAATTGGAACTTGTAAAAAAATATCCCGAGATAAAAAAGGATTTAAATAAGTCGGCACTTGCGGAAGCGCAAAATTTACTGAATAAAAAAATTATTCTCAAATATAATTCCACTGAATGGGAAGTTGAAAAAGAAGACTTTGCTTTATGGATCGGCTTTGGAGCCAAAGATAATTTTATGAACAATAATACCGCGCGCAATAATTATAGCGACAAAAAAATGCTTGGCGCAACCGCCAATAAGAAAAAAATGGAAAAATATTTAATCTCACTTGTTCCGCAAATAAACGAGGAACCGATAAACGCTCAGCTTGAATTTAACAAATGGGGCAAAGTTGATATATTCTCTCTCAGCCGGAAAGGCATTGCCCTGCAGGTTGAAGAAAGTGTAAATGAAATTGAAAAAAATATTTTTGTTGAAAAAAATTACAAAGATAATTTGGAAACAGCTATAACGATTCAGCTTGTCATAAAAAAAATTCAGCCGGAGATTACGACTGAGAGTATAAACAATATGGGTATTACAGCGCTTCTCGCAACCGGCGAATCAAATTTCTATGGTTCGCCAAGAAATAGAAGACACAACATCGCAGTCGGCGCAAGCAGATTTCACGGAACGCTTATCGGTCCGGAAGATGAGTTTTCATTTAACAGCACTCTGGGAAAAGTCGGCGCGAAGCAAGGTTATCTTCCGGAACTCGTTATTAAAAAAGATAAAACGATTCCCGAATATGGCGGCGGATTGTGCCAGGTTTCAACAACAGCTTTCCGCGGCGCGGTCAAAGCCGGATTTGAAATTACGGAAAGAGAAAGCCATGCTTATCCGGTACAATATTATAATCCGCAAGGAACAGACGCAACGATCTACCCCCCGCATCCGGATATGAGATTCAAAAATAATACCCCTGCTTATGTTCTGATTCAAACAAGAATCAAAGGCAACAAATTATATTTTGATTTTTACGGATCCGATGACGGTCGCAAAGTTATTTTGAAAGGTCCTTATGTTTATGGCAGAAAAGCGGATGGCGCGATGAAAGCAAGCTGGGCACAAGAAGTTTACGACAAAGACGGAGAGTTGCAATCCAAAAAAACTTTTTACAGCAACTACAAATCGCCATCGCTCTATCCGCACTAAATTTGCTAATTAAATTTTATAGTTTTCGCAAACTATTGATAAAATGTTGTTTTTGTTTTTATAATACAGTATCGAAATATAAAGGAGAAAAAGAATAATGATTTTAACTTCAGAAGAGCGCCGCAAGAATTACTATGATCAAGAAGAGTGGGTTATAGAAAAGAAACAAAAGTTGGCAGGAAAAAAAAGATACATTGAACAAAACATTCCCAAAACAGTAAAAACAGAGTGTGGAGAAGGCTTTGACTGCTCGGAACTTCTGATGAAAGCTGCTGTCAGAAGAATAGAGAAAGGAAATTTAAGCAAGACATGTAAAGTTATAGGGTTATTGATTGAACATATAGTAGAAGAATTTGGATGGCATTGCATTGTTCAAAAAGTATCTAAAGAGTTTGACTGCAAGGAAAATATCTTTCAGATAGAGTGTGAATTTACTTCGTTCTCTGATAAGGAAAAAATAGAGCTAGAAAAAGCGACAGCAGATATAAAAAAAATACTGCTGGACACCTGGAAAAAGACATCTGAAGAAGAAGTAGAAGAGCTTGCAAAGAAATCAGCACTACTTAATGCAAGAAAAAATATAGAGGAGACTCTGCTGAAAAAAATAAAGGCAAAATTCCTAATAGATATCCGATTCGACTCACCACCCCAAAGGTGAGTCTTTTTTTATTTCAAAACCGCTTTGATTCTTCTCACTCCCGCGCTGGATGATTGTTCTTTTTTAATCTTGAATTTTCCCAATTCGGAAGTGTTTCGCGCGTGCGGACCGCCACAGATCTCCCGACTGAAAATATTATCACCCTCGCCAATCGTATAAACTTTCACTTTCTCGCCATATTTATTTTCAAAGACGCCTGTCGCGCCAAGCTGTTTTGCTTCCCTCAGGCTCATCTCTTCGCAATTTACCGGAAGCTTTTTTTGAATTTGCTCATTTACCAAATTTTCCACTTTCTGTTTTTCTTCATCGGTTAATTTATTCGGATGAGAAAAATCAAATCGCAATCTTTCAGCGTTGATATTACTTCCCTTTTGATAGATATGATCGCCCAAAACTTTTCTTAGAGATTCCAACAACAAATGCGCCGCCGTGTGCAATTTAACTGTTTCTTCGCCAGCATCCGCCAACCCGCCCTTAAATTTCCCTGCTGAAGCCGTGCGAGAAAGTTCTTGGTGTTTTTTAAATTCAATATTAAAACTACCTTCATCTATAAACCATCCTTTTTCTTTTGCTAATTCTTTTGTCATTTCAATTGGAAAACCATAATTCTGATATAAATCAAAAATCGTTTTTCCGTTTATTATAATATTTTTCAGCGCCCTTTTTGATTTGCTTTTAATAAAATCAACAAACTCATTATCTGTTTTTATTTCTGAATAATCTTTTTCATCTAACGGCTTAAGAGAACTCATTTTATCTTTTAAATTTTTATCATAATATTTAAAAATTTCTATAAAGGGATCAATGACTAAATATTGCTCTATGGAATTCCTAAACTCTAATAAGCTCATATTTTTCTTAGATGGATTTTTCAGTAAAAATTCTATATTTTTAATATCTTCTTTAATATCACTAAATATTTTCAATCCTTTCTCCAAAGTTTTCTCAAACTTCTCTTCCTCCTTTTTAATCTCCTCTAAAATTTTGCTCTTATTCAATTCCAGCTCCGGATAAAATTCTTTATAAATATCCATTACAACTTCCGCCAGTGGCAGTAAAAATCCGTTTGGCATTTTCAGTAAATTGCCATGCCTGATCACCCGTCTTAATAGTCTTCGCAAAACATATCCCTTGTCCAGATTAGACGGTGTCACTCCGTCAGAGATCATAAAGACGGAAGTTCTAATATGGTCAGCGATAATTTTAATTGACTTTTCAGAAATCCCCCTAACCCCCTTTTCCAAAGGGGAAATTTGCTCCCTCTCCCTCTGGGAGAGGGCTGGGGTGAGGGTTTTGATTTTCTCAACAATTGGCTTTAACACATCCGTTTCGTAAACATTATCAAACCCGTTCAAAATTGCCAGCGTTCTTTCCAGTCCCATTCCCGTATCAACATTCTTTTGCATTAACGGAACATATTCATATTCCGACTTTACAGAATTTCCAACTTTACAAACTTTTAACTTCTTCTCATATTCCATAAAAACATTATTCCAAATTTCAACGAATCTCCCGCAAGAACATCCGGGTTTACAATCATCGCCGCTTGGACATTTTTCAAAATTTACCGGTTTTCCTAAATCAACAAAAATTTCCGTATCCGGTCCGCACGGTCCTGTTTCTCCCGCCGGACCCCACCAGTTGTCTTTTTTTGGCAAGGGAAAAATTCTCGCGGTTTTATTGTTCTTTTTTTCCCGATCATAAACTTCCGCGGAAATTCTAGACTTTTCAAAACACTCTCGCCAGATCTTAATTGACCAGTCATCACGCAACGCATCATCATCTCCCTCAAAAACCGTAACTACTATCTTCTCCAGATCAATTCCCAGCCATTTCCGGTCCGTTAAAAATTCCCAAGTCCACTTGATAGACTCTGTCTTAAAATAATCTCCCAGCGACCAATTGCCCAGCATTTCAAAAAAAGTATTATGCGTACTATCGCCGACATCGTCTATATCCCCTGTTCTGACGCATTTTTGAACACTAACCAGCCGTTTCCCCGCAGGATGTTCCTTACCCATTAAATATGGCACCAGCGGATGCATTCCAGCCGTCGTAAAAAGCGCCGTCGGATCATTGTCGTCCGGCACAACCGAAGCCGAAGGAATTTTATAATGTCTCTTTGATTCAAAAAATTCTAGATATTTTTCACGCAGTTCTTTTGAGTTCATAAATTAGTATTTAGTATTTAGGTGACATATTTAGGTGACGGGCACCTTTTAGGTGCCCGTCACCTCTCATGATTCTAACTTCCTTCATTAAATATACAATCTGCGTACTTTTGAATGTATTTTCTTTCCTGACTTTTATTTATAACACTGTTCACATATTTTATATAGTCATCACAATTTTTGAATTGAGAAAAAATAATATCTTTATTGCAAAGTACACCATTTCTTTTTCCCGCATAATCTAAATAACTTGAATATTGCCAATCTTCTGATTTTTTAACATTTCTATGTATTTCATTATTTCCGTTTACATAAGCAGATAGCCAAACTAAATATTCCATTTTGGAAACAATTCTTTGTTTGTACCTATCCTGAAAAAGCGGACCATTCCTCGTATATTTCTTGTTAAAATAGTACACATAACTTGTATGTAAAATATGCATAAATTTTGAAACAGGAGTTTCGCTTAATTGTTTCACTGTATAATGATAGTGATTAGAAGATAGAGAGTAATTTATAAATTCAATATTATATTTCGTTTTGTATTTTTTTATTTTCTTTAAATAGAAAAAATAATCTTCTTGATCCAGAAAAATATTGCATTTATTGGAACCGCGATTAAATAAATGATAGAATAATCCTTTGCGATGCTGTTTATATCTATCTATTCTAGCCATAATTTATTTATAGTTTATGTAAAAAGATGAACGGTGACGGGCACCTAAAATGGTGCCCGTCACCATTTTGAATTACTTTGCAATAATTATATTATAACTTAATTTTCCGCTTTTGTGAAAATAATTCTGTTCTTCTCAACAATAAATAAATAACAAACGAAGCAACTGCCATTAGAATCCATTGAGTATGGGTTAAACTCAGATAACGGCTGTCGCAAATTGCCAGATCGGAACAGCGTAAAAAATCAAGTAGAAATCTAAAAATGATATAGCAAAAAACGCCTGTTAGAAATAGCGCTCCTTTTTTTAATCGCTTTGATTTGAAATAATGGATTATCAGTAAAATAATAATGCAACTTATAATATGATATAGAACTACCGGATGCCTGACAGTTTCATCAATGTATAATCTCCCCCACGGTAAATTTGTGATTTTTCCAATATGATCATAGATAAGAAAACAGCCGATTCTAGCAAAAAGAAGCGCCACAACAGCGCCTTGAATTAAAATATCCGCTAGTTTCCAAATATCTATTTTTTTATTTTTTGCGTAAGCGCAAATAGCTATCGCGGATATTACCACTCCGCCGATCAAAGACAACCCGCCATTTTGCAGATAAAAT
Organism: uncultured Candidatus Saccharibacteria bacterium; assembly: GCA_964490635.1. Taxonomy (GTDB): domain Bacteria; phylum Patescibacteriota; class Minisyncoccia; order JAHIHE01; family JAGLIN01; genus JAYEHC01. The sequence continues at coordinate 7,978 of CAZBCK010000026.1, forward strand.
ATTTCTACCAGATTTTTAAATTCTCCAAAATTAGAAATCACATACAAAGCCCGCCCGCCAACAACCATTCCGACCAGAGCTATTATCATTATATCCCAAATATTTTCACGCGATAAATTACGGACATTTTGTTTTTCTATTTTCCTTAAAGACAAAAACAGCGCGAATAAAAAACCCAGCGACACCATCAACCCCCAGACTTGAATTGTCACAGATCCCAGATGTATTTGGGTAAAAGTGAAATATGGAATTATAAAATTCATAAATTAGTTGACAAAAAACATACCAGCGATAATACTATAGAAATAAAGGAGGTTTTATAATTAAAAAGACACAGGTGTTATTGGCTTTGCTGATTGTGATAACTCTTTGCGGTTTTAACACCGGCAGAGTAATTTTGTTCGGTGTGATTTATTTAATAGCAGGCGCAATTATATTTTTAATTGCGACAACAGTTATCATGCTCGCCGACCCAAAAAACCATGAATTAAAATAGCAATATTTTAATTCTTTTTTTTATTTGGCTAAAAAAATTGAACTTTATTGAAAACATCAAAAAAGTTCAATTCATTTTTTACTCTAAAAAAATTTATTCCTCTTCAGCTTTTTCAATTTCACCTTCACCTTTTTCGACTTTTTCTAAATCTGATACTTGTACTCCCTCTGGTTTGGCTTCACCATCAAATCTCACTTCAACTATTCCTTTAGGTAGAAGAGACGGACTATTTTCTACTACTACAATCCCTTCTCTTCCGTCCCCTAAAAACTTAACCTTATCGCCTGGTATAAATATTTCCTTTCTTGTTGATTCTACTTCAGGATTTTCCATATTCATATTTTTATTCCTTTCTTTTTTAAAAATTAAAAATAACAACTTTACTACTTAAATAATGGCACAAAAAGATAAAGAAAGCAAGCACGCATTATTTCTTTTCATCACCATCATGTACATCCTTCATCGTTATCGCTTTCACCGGACATTCCTCCGCGCAAATTCCACACCCTTTGCAAAAATCCATATCAAAGTAATCTATTACTATCTTTTCTTTTCCGTCAATTTTAACTTTTTTTGTCTTGATCGCCATATCAGGACAATACGCCACGCATTTCATACAATTGATACATTTTTCTTTATCCCAAACCGGTGCTTTCGCCTTCCAGCCCCCGGTTTTGAATTCCTTGGAATTCCCCGCTTCAATTATTTTTCCCCCAATGGGAATTTGTTTCGCTGTTTTTAGTTTCATAAAAATTATTTTATTATTTTAATAAATCTAATCTCCGATTTCCATTTCATATCCCCTCTTTAACGTTTCCACATTTTTCTCCGTCAATTTCTCTCCTAATTTCCTGCCAAACTTTTTTCTAACGCTTTCAATTAACTGCTCGCAAGAAATTAAATCCGCGACTTTTACCACCGCTCCGAGCATCGGCATATTGGGAATATCTTTGCCGAATAACTCCATCGCGATTTTTGATCCGTCCAAATTATAAACTTGGCAAGTTTTATTTTTCAACTTTTTCTTTATTTCAGCGGGACTATTTCCGCAATTTACGATTACAACCCCATTATTAACCAATCCTTCCGTAACATCAATAGTATCCAGCAAAGACGGATCAACAACCAAAATTAAATCGGGAGATTCAACATCACAATGCAATCGTATCGGCTGATCGCTAATCCGAAAAAATGTTTTCATCGGCGCGCCGGATCTCTCCGGACCATATTCTGAAAACGCCTGTGCAAACTTTCCGCCAGAAATCGTTGCTTCTGCCAAAATTTGCGCCGCTGTTTTTGCTCCTTGTCCCCCGCGACTATGGATTCTAATTTGATAAATGTTTTTCATATTGTAATAATTTAAAAATTGTTAAAATGTTAGTATGTTTATATGTTAAAATGCCCGTCATTCCCACATCTTAATTATCGGCACAACAGTTATTCTTGAAATTACTTTTTTGTCCATTCCTTTTGATAAAACATCTTCCAAATCGCTAATTTGGCTTCCTGTTAAATTCTCAGAAGACTGAATGGTGATATTTATTACCAATACTTCACTTTTATCATCAATACCGACACTTGTTACAACTGCTTCCGGAATTGTCGCGTTGACAATTTCTCTGGCGATCTTTTGCTGTTTATTTTTTTTGATCGTATTACTAGTAATCAAAAACAATGGCACCGTTAAAACAAGCAAAAAAAGTAAAGTCCAGCGCATATTACTTTTCATTCGCTCCTGTCCCTTCTCAGACGACGGACCTTTAAATCTGGCAACAAAAAACAAGACAGAAGCAGAAAAAGTAACTGCGATTAGATTAGACAAATAAAGAATGAAAGCTCCACCCGCCAGACTGATATTGCCATGCGAGACAGAAACACCCATTACCGCTATTGGCGGAACCAGTGCCGCCGCGATGACGACTCCGGCAATTGCCGCGCCTATTTTTGGATAAGCAATTATAAACGCTCCTACAAATCCCGCCGCCAGAGCGATAAATAATTCAAAAATAGTCGGAGAAGTACGCGACAAAAACTCCGTCCCTTTCAACGCATAACTTGGAGAAATAGCTCCGATAATAATCGCAATCACAAAAATCAGCAAAGTGCTTTTTAAAAGTGTAAAAACGGAATCCTGAATAAGCTTTGATCTTCCTTTTACAATTCCCAGCGACAAAGACAATATTGGCCAAACCAGCGGAGCTAAAAGCATTCCACCGATAACAACTGCCGAGGAATTGACAATCAAACCAAGAGTAATAATAATACCGGAAAAAATCGTCAAAACGAAAAAATCAAAATCGCCCCGAGCGCTTTCTTTTATTTCGTGATAAACTTTTTTCTGCCTGTCCTTGTCAATATGAAAAGGGCTGATGTATTTTTTAATATGTTTTTTGTTTCTATCCAGTATTTCCATAATTATTTAATACTAATCTTGTAAATAAATAGTCTGTCTAAATTTTCTATTCTTTTGAAATTTTTCGAGAAAACTGTCAAGTTGTCAAGTTGCTATATTGTCATATTATGCATAACAATTTGACAATCTGTCAATTTGACAATCCTTTCTATAATTCTAACTTATTTTGAACAATTTAACAATCTCTTTGGCAATCATCAACTCCTCATTCGTTTCAATGACTATTTTTTTAATGTCATTCAGTTCTTTGAAACCGTTTGTAATTAAAAATTTTATTCTCTTGCTTCTGCATCCGACTGTTCCGGTAAAAACAACCGCATCCAATCCGCCCAAAACCGCTCTGTAGGCACCGATATATTTTTTTATTTTATAAGCATATAACCTCAAAACATTCATCATTTCTTTGTCTCCGTGTGCGGCAAGATGAGAAATTTCATAAATGCTATTTGATTTAAGCCCCGACAATCCTCTTAATCCGCTTTCATAATTTAATAAATAATTTATATCATCAATTCTATTCCCGCTTGTGTATTTTTTTATTTTAATATTTTTGTTTTTGACCAATTCTATAATAATTCCCGGATCAATATCCCCACAACGCGTTGCCATCGGTAATCCCTCTATTGGCGTAAAACCCATTGAAGTATCAATCGCTCTGCCGTTTTTTATTGCTGTTATGCTTGCGCCTCCCCCTAAGTGACAAGATATTATTTTCAGTTCCTTAGCCGGTTTCTTCAATACCTCTGCCGCTTTCAACATTACATATTTATGCGAAATACCGTGAAAGCCATATTTCCTGATTCCATACTTCCTATAAAATTCCTTTGGAATAGCGTATAAAAACGCGCACTCAGGCAAATACCTATAAAATGCCGTATCAAAAACAGCAATATTTTTAGCATTTTTTATTAAGCCCATTGACGCTTTGATTCCTTCCAGATTAACAGGATTATGAAGAGGCGCCAAAGAATTGAATTTCGCAATCTTTTTTAAAACTTTTTTATTGACTATGGTTGGATGATAAAACTCGTTCCCGCCATGCACTACCCGATGTCCGACATATTTTATATTTTCCGTCTCCCCTATTTCGTTTATCGCTTTTTTTAAAGCATCAGTATGATTTTTAATTTCATCTTTTCCAATATCTTCCACAAAACCCTCTTTTATTTTTTTCAACCCAAAATCAAAAAGCTTATATTTCAAAGAAGTGCTGCCGGAATTTAGAGTTAGGATTTGGTTGGTTTTTTTCATAAATTGTAAATAAATAAAATTTGTCATTCCCGCGGAGGCGGGAATCCAGTTTGTCTCAATGAATGTTATTTTTATTTTTTAGTTTCTTCAATTCCCTTTTTTGTAAAAACTTTATCTGGTATGTTCCTAAAATTTTCTAGTGGTTTTTTCTTATATCCCAAAATAGAAGAAACCAAACAATTATGAACTTCGACCATAAAACCATCTAAATAAGCAGAACCAATTTGACAAAACTCCATATCTATTTTTTTTGCTTTTTCTTCTATCTCCTTTCTATCCCATTCATTCCAATGATGTTTTTTTATAGACAATTCCATTAAATATCTTTGGTGATCCCACAAATCCTTATTCAGTTTTTCAAACTGAATGGATTAAGTAATACGCCTAATTTTATACTTTTTTATCAATAGCTTTTCTAAGTTCATACAACTCTTCATAAATTTTCATCTGCGCTTTGTTTTTCATCAGTTTTTTATTCTGAGAAAAAACAATACACCATCCAACAATAACTAAAAATATAGTAATCATATTAAGAGCAACGAAAACAAGAACATCATTTTCTGAAACCCAATTTAAAATATACGAACAATCCATATTTTAATTTACATTTATCGTAGTAGTGGATTCCTGCCTCCGCAGGAATGACAGGTTTTGTTTTGTGAAATAAGTCACTACTATTTAAAACTCAGCCTTCATTTTGTCATTTCGAAATGGAACGAAGCGAAGTGTAGTGGAATGAAAAATCGCTTCAATGTTGAAAATGGGACAGACGGTGGAATATTAACATTTAAGGGATTCTTCGCCTATGGCTCAGAATGACAAAAAATTTGCGTTCTACACAATTAAAGAGATTTTATTAAAAAGTATTACTTTTAAATTGATTGGCTACTTAAAAATTTGTTAATCCGCAATTCGTTAATTTTTTAATATCCAATATCCTTTAATCTATACAGCTTCTCCTTCTCCAACTCCCCCAACTCCTCCCGCATTCCCCTCATCCGTATCAATATGCATCGCCAATGAAAAATTCTCGTCAACTCTTGCCACGACATTTTCAAAAGTGAGCCCTCGCCCCCCCCTGGTTTTTACTTTCAGTAAATCACCATCTTTGGCATTTATTTCTTCCGCATCTTTGGGAGTCATATGAATATGCCTCTTGGCAATAATTACTCCCTCGCTTATTTCTGTTTTTCCTTTCGGTCCGATAACGGTCATTCCCAAAGAATTTTCAATATCTCCCGATCTTCGCAATGGCGGATCTATTTTGAACTTCCTCGCTTCTGTCTTGGATAATTCTATTTGCGTATAAGACCGCAAAGGACCTACTATTCTGAGACTGTTAATCTGAAAATTTTCATTTATAATTTTTACTGTCTCCTTTGCCGCAAACATCCCCGGCTGGGAGAGTTCTTTCATAACGGTTAATTCAGCACCTTCGCCAAACAACTTTTCAAAATCTTCTTTTTTAAGATGAATATGCCTCGCTGAAACTTCAATTTTAATTTTTTTGTTCATAA
>CAZBCK010000027.1:0-12878 GCA_964490635.1 uncultured Candidatus Saccharibacteria bacterium
TCTTTCCCAAAGGGGGGAGCTCACATATCCCAATTTATTAAATACAACTAAATTGTGTATGAGCCTAAAGTTTGACTTAAAAAAACGATCAGCTTTTGTTTTTAAGTAGAACTTTGCTATCGCTCGTTCTACACTCCAAAGTGTGAATAGAATTGAAACATATAAATTCTAAGTAGAGTATAAAACAATGATTAAAATATAAAAAATGAAAAAACTAAAAATAGTTCAGCTTGCCCCGCTTTGGGAGCCGGTGCCGCCGAAAAAATATGGGGGGATAGAGATAATGATCAAAGCATTGACAGAAGAACTTGTCAAAAGAGGGCATCAAGTTACGCTTTTCGCGACTGGCAACTCCAAAACAAAAGCCAAACTGAATGCAGTTTTTCCGAAGTCATTATTGGAGGAAAAAGTTGAATGGCATCATCGTTCGCAGAATCTGATCAATGCCGCGAACGCTTTTAAATATGCGGATAAGTTTGATCTAATTCATAATCACGCGGGAGATAACGCATTGTTTTTCACGGATATTTGCGAAACACCGGTTTTAACGACATTGCATAATGTTTTGCCAGATCCGAAAAATTATAATTCGGATGAATATATAACTTTTAAATATTACGCGCGAAAAACAAATTTTGCGAGTATTAGTTTTAATCAGAGAACGCACACGAATCTGAAATTAAATTATGTTGATAATGTTTACAATGGCATAGATATAAATAATTTCACTTTTAATAAAAAGCCGAAAGATTACTTGGTTTGGTTGGGCAGAATTCATTATGGCAAGGGAATGTGGAACGCGGTCAGCGTCGCCAAAAAATCAAAACAAAAATTGATCGCGGCTGGTGGCGTAACTTGCGAAACGGACAAAGAATATCTTGAGAGTGTTCAACCAATGATTGACGGGAAGCGAATAAAGTATCTTGGCGAAGTCAGTTCGCGAGAGAAGAACAAGCTTTTGGGAAATGCCAGGGCGCTTTTATTTCCGGCAATTTGGGAAGAGCCGTTTGGTCTTGTGATGATTGAAGCAATGGCTTGCGGCACGCCGGTAATCGCTTTTGATAAAGGTGCTGTTCCTGAAGTTATCAAACACGGAAAAACCGGATTTGTTGTTAAAAATGAAAAAGAGATGATCAAAGCGATTGGAAAGATAGATCAGATAAACAGAGCTGATTGTCGTGAACATATAGAAAATAATTTCACGGTGGAGAAAATGGTTGATGGGTATGAGAGGATTTATGAAAAGATAATGAAAGATTAATAATTCCAGGACTTACGCGTTTGAAGTATCAAACAAGTGATAGTGGAGTTTGGATTTAAAAAACAATTAACTTCCGCTTTCAGGTAGAACTTTGTTATCGCTCGTTCTACACTCCGAAATGAAACGCGTAAGTCCTAAATTCAAAGAAATTAATATAAAAAAACATTATGTCAAAAGTATATTTTTTATTTGGAGTTCATAATCATCAGCCAGTGGGGAACGATCCGTTTGTTTTTAATAAAGTCTTTGAGGATTGTTATCGTCCTTTTATTGATGTCCTGAAAGAATTCCCGGAAATAAAATGTAGCGTTCATTTTAGCGGACCGCTTTATGATTGGATTTTGTCTAATCACCGTGAATATATTAAAACGCTCAAAGAAATGTCTGAAAAGGGTCAAATTGAAATTACGGGTGGAGCGTATTATGAACCTATCCTCTCTATAATTTCTGACAAAGACAAACTTGCTCAAATTCGTTTGATGAATGATTTTATTAAAAAAGAATTTGGAAAAGCTCCTTCCGGAATGTGGCTGGCGGAGCGGGTTTGGGAGCCGCAATTGGCAAGTATCATTCATAAAAGCGGTTTGAAATATACTTTTCTGGATGATGCGCATTTTCGCTCTGCCGGTATTTGCGATAAAGAATTGACCGGATATTATACGACGGAAAATGACGCAAAACCAATTGCGGTTTTTCCGATCAACAAAACTCTTCGTTTCAAGATCCCTTTTTCCAAAGCGGAAGAGTCGTTGAAATTGCTGAAAAGTTTTTCCCGAAAAAAAGATGTTCTAGTCACTCTTTTTGATGATGGAGAAAAATTCGGTTCGTGGCCATGGACTTATGACTGGATCTATAACAAAAAATGGTTAGAGAAGTTTTTCAAATTGCTTCTAAAAAATAACAAAACTGTTGAAACGATCACAGCTTCCGAGGCTTTGAAAAAATTTAGGACAAAAGGATTGATTTATCTTCCAACTTCTTCATATCCGGAGATGGACGAGTGGACAATGGAACCGCGAGAATTTTTATATTACAAAGAACTGAAAGACCGTTTGAAAAAATATTCTGATTACAAAAAGCTGAGGAATTATTTGAGAACGGGATTTTTTCGGAATTTTTTTGTCAAATATCCGCACGCGAATTATATGCACAAAAGGATGCTTTATTTAAGCGAGAATATTCATAAGGCAGAAACGAGGCAGCGCCTTGTTTCTACAAAAAATAAAAATATCTTTCACTATCTCTGGAAAGCTCAGTGCAACTGCGGTTATTGGCACGGTCTGTTCGGCGGATTTTATCTTGGACATATCAGAGCGGCAATTTATGAAAATTTGATTAAGGCGGAAAAAGAGCTGGATAAAAAATATGTCGGAAGTTCTCTAATTATAGAAAAAGCTGATTTTGATTTTGACGGGCTGGCTGAAACTATCGTCAGAAATTCTCATCTCACCTGCGTTTTTTCCAAGCGCGGCGGGACTCTTTTGGAAATGAGTTATAGAGATAAAAATTTTAATCTTCTTAATACGATCACGAGAAGAGAAGAATCTTATCATAAGAAAATAAAGGGTAAAGATATAAAAACAAGAAAAGGAAAAATAATAAAAAAAGAGGAAATTATTTATGACGAATATGAACGCTTGAGTTTGGTTGATCATCTGCTGAGTAAAAAATTAACTATGAGCGATTTTGACAAGCAGAAAAATTTCACGACTCTTTCCGGGGATGTTTATGAGTTAGATGTTGACAAGGTAGAGACGAGGCAGTGCCTCGTCTCTACGACATTAAATTATAAATATAAAAACAGGAATCTGGAATTCACAAAAAAGATCAGCTTGAACAAAAAAGCGGAAATAAGAACGGAATATATTTTTTGGAGAGACGAGGCAGTGCCTCGTCTCTACGAGAAATATAATTTTGGCACAGAGTTCAATATATTTTTTCAATCGCCGAGATTCGTAACATTTTATACGGAAAAAGGCGAGGCAACTTTGAAAAGAAAAAGGGCGTTTAAAAAAATAAAGTATTTAAAAATATTTGATAAATTTAAAAATATTTATTCGCGATTTGATTTTGACGAAGCGGATGTGCTCATTACGCCGATTTATTCCATTGCCAATTCGCAAAACGGACCGGAAAAAATATTCCAGCAAGCGTCTATTTTGTTTATCAAAAAGAATAATAATAATTTTTTTAATTTGAATTTGTTTTTTAAATGAGGATACTGATCTTTACCAATAATTCCCCTCTTGAAAGGGGTAATCCCGTTAGGGATGGGGTGTGTTGCATAGTTTTGTTTGTAACACACCCCATCCGCTTCGCGAATTACCCCTCTCAAGAGGGGAATTATAAGAAAATCAGCAGAGTCTAAATAAGTTTTTAATTATATTATTATGGAAACAAAAATATTTCAAAAAACCTGCGTTGAAATTGTAAAAAAATTGATAATAAATATGGAATCAAAAGAGAATCATGTTTTAGTTTTGCTCAACTAATGGAGGAAATAGGCGAATTAGCAAGGGATATAAATCTGCCAAAATTAAGAAACAAAAAGATAGATAGAAAAAATTTAGAAGGAGAGTTCGCTGATGTTGTTCTTCAGTTGGCAGTTCTTGCTGATTTATATAATATTGATTTTGAAAAAGCCGTTGAGTCAAAAATTGAGATTTTAAAGGAAAGGCATAATTTGTAAAAATTAATAAATTTATCTTTTATGAAAATAAATAAAAATCTTTGGATTGAGGGTGGGTATTATATTGATTTTGACGCGTTTGGGCAGTTCAGAATTATTGGTCCGAATAATCATCTTTATTGCGGTCTGATTGATATCCCGCGCCATAAAATAAATATAAATTCCATTAAAAGCAAAAATAATATTTTGCAAATTAATGCTGTTTTTAATTCAGAGAGCGTGAATTTATATTATCCGGCGATGGACGATATGAGAACAGTGAGAGAATTAACAATACAAAAAACTTTTTTGAAGATCAGAGAAGAAATTTATGACAGGATGGTTCCACAGATTGTGAGGAGAAGCAGAAAAGATGAGAAAACGCTGTTGAAATTCAAAAGAGTGTACGGCAGAAAATACTATCAGACAATTTTTGAATTTGGCGATGGGGTTATAATTAAAAAAATAAAACGCCTGTTTGCCGGATATAAAATTTTTATATCTCACCCAACCTCTCCTAAAAGAGGAGGGAATATTGAGGAAATCCCATTCACTGTAAAAGTGAGCACTAATGATATAAACTTTCATAAATTAAACAGAATTAGCGCGATTGATATAAGCAGCTTCAATTTCAAAGCGTTTGGGAAAAAAGAAATGGTAATTAAAGAAATTTGGAGCAAAACCGAATTTGAAATAAAACATTTGCTGGAGTGGAAAAAGACTTCCGGTGATCGTTTTGGAACAATATTTCCAAGAGACTGGATGGAAGCGGCTGATTTGGGATATCATGATCTAACACCCAAAACCAAAGACTATATGTATGAACAATCTCTGAAAAATGTAAATAAAAAAGGGGAAGGATGGCATGAGGATGCAATTGGAGAATTTAAGCACGAGTACGAAATGTCCGGCAAAGATATTTTTGACAGACATATGATAGACATTGAACCGCACTATTTGGTAGGAGCTGAATATCTCTCTTATGATTTTTGGCTAAAAACAGAAAATAGAAAAAAGATGCGTCTTGTCGCAAAGTATGTTTTAAAACAGGCGGACACGCGCAATTACATAACTCTTAAAAAAAATAATGTAACGGGAAATTGGAGGGATAGCAAAAACACTTTCAGAAGAGTGAGTAAGATTATTGCTCCTTTTGATGTTAACGCTGTTTTTTATCCAAAAGCGCTACTCATTATTAAAAATAATTATAAAAAATTCGGTTTTGGAGAAAGTGATATTGTTCAAATCGGCGCGATATACGATAAATGGAAAAATAAAAAAGATGAATATAAATTTAAAAATAAAGATGGCAGAACGGCTTACGCGCTCGCGCTTTATGGAACTGAAAAAAACGAAGACGGCAGTTATCAATATGAAAAATTTAAAGTCAATCATATCGATGAGTCATATCTTTACACATACGATAAAGGGAGCAAAGAAGACATTAGAAGTTTTTGTGAGAGGCTACTTGATCCGCAATATTTTTATACCGAATTTGGATCTTTATTGGTAGCCAAAAACAATAAATATTTTTATAATTCCGGAGAATATCACGGCACGGTTATTTGGATAAAGCAAACAGCTTTTGTTGTTTTGGGATTAAGCAAGCATTTGAAAATAGCGATCATTGAAGGGTGGTCTCTTGATCTGCAAAAATTGATCAAAAAAACAATTTTTAGAATTACGAAAGATACTTTGAGCGCCATAGAAGAAATGAAAGCGGTTCCCGAGGTATATGCGGACATAGAAGGAAAGCCAATTCCGTTCTCCGAGCTATCAGGTTCCAAAAACGAAGGAAGTGAAGTCCAGCTTTGGTCAGCGGTGGGGATCAGAAGGATTATCAGAAAGTACTATGAATTATTGACAGACGAGAAGTACAAAGGTATTTAAGCACTGCTTTAGATAATATTAATAATGTTATGGATGAGTTGTTTATAACCAGTGCTTGACACATTTTTTGAAAGTGAGATAATAAGATTGGATGCAGAGTAGGGAGGGTCTTGATCTGAAAGAATAAACTTAGATAGTTATGTTTTCAGGATGAATAGGCAACCAGAGGAATTTTATCTCACTAGGTTGTTTTTTGTGTTTTTATAAAGTTAGGACTTTCTTGCTTTTTTCTCCCTGTCGCAGTCTATCAGTAAAAGGATTACGACGAGAAAGCGCGCAATTCTCCGGAGTTTTCTACCGAGAGACTCCAGCGAGGCAGAAGTGAGGAAATTCTAAGAGTATCTAAATCTTGAAAAATATGGAAGATCAGCAAATAGAAAATCAGCCAAAGCAAAGATTGAGTCAGATTTCACAAGAAGAGGTAGATATTATCAATGACATCCGTGAATTGGATTTTGGAAGAGTGAACATAATTATTCAGGACGGCGTTGTTGTCAGCAAAGAAATAACAAAGATTGTGAGAGGTGGCAAAGGGCGCAATCGCGGCAGCGCGCGGCAGCAGAGTATTGTTGAGGACAGAAATGTAAATAGTAACGGCAGTGGTTATAACGGCGGAAATAATATTAATAATGGCAGGGTATATTAGAATGTATTTGCCTGACAGCAAACTGAGTTCCGAGATTTGATTCCCGGGATGACAGAAACTGAGGGCTCGCATTAATCATTTAAACGCTTCTTTATTGTTAGCGGTTGAATAATTTTGTGAGCTCTTTTTTAAAATTGATAGCTTTGAAATGTAACGAGCGCTTGGAGCGTAGAACAAGGAGTGTAGAACAAGGAGTGTAGAACGAGCGACAGCGGAGTTCTACCTGAAAGCGGGTTTAATATGATATTTCAGGTTGAACTTCGCTGTCGCTTGCTCAACACTCCGAGCGTTGCTTAACGCTCAGAGTGTATAACTTAAAAAGATTACGAGTTTTTCGTAATAAAGCATTAAAGGTCGAAGTTGTTTGTTTAAGCCCTCAATGTGGAACTTGAGAAGGGTGAAAGGTTTAAACAAGCTAACTATAAAAACTTAATTAATCTTAATTAATTCTTCTTTTGTTTAATCTTCTTCCGTATTTTATGCGGGAGAGATGGCAAAAGAATTAAGGAAAAATAAAATGATGAAAATCAAAACAATTAAAAAAGCAATCGCAATGTTCTCGCTGATCGCGGTTAGTTTTGCTACTTTGGGGTTAAGCACAACAGTAGTAGCTACTGACGAAGGTATCGGAACCGGTTTGAAACGCGGTGAAGGTGGCGCTGATACTCCTATTGTTAAAGCAAAATGGGAAATGCTTGGTTCTTATGAACAATTATCAGGGGCGGATGACAGAATAGCTCCCGGAGCTCAATTTGACGCTCCCGGCGTTTGGGATGCTACTATGCAATATTCCATTTGCGCTATTGTAGATCACCGAGAAGGGCTAGCTCCAATTGACGGAGTTTACACAGACATTTACTATCCGATAGACAGGGCGTTTCATCCCGAGAGTCCTTATAGTCCCGATCAAATAAACGGTGGCGGCGGAACTATTCTAAATCCTGCTACACCTTATGATTATGGTATGAACGGTTGTGAAAAGCAGCGTGGGGATGAGAACAGATTATATAAATTAGACAAAATGGTTGGTTATGGTTTGTTCTGTGATAATATCAAGAACAATAATACCAATTTGCCAAGCTTTTATCCCAATACTCTTACTCCGAATCCTGATGACCTCTTTGACTATAATGACATCTGTGCTTCTGATGGACAACTGATGAAAGAAAAAGCTTATGTCTATTGCGCTGACAAAGAGCTTGTCTGGGAAGACCCGGCTGGTAATTATAAAGTAGAAGTATTTGCTTTGAGCACCTTTGGACGGTTTAGCAACTTAGCGGTAAATCACTTTGAATATCTGCCATTGACTTCTTATGAGGTTGATTTCTCAAATGTTGATTATGGAACTGTTCTTCTTAATGCTGAAAAAACAGTTAGCGGAAATCTTGTTTTTGAACCTTCTTCCAGCGACAAGCCAACTGTGAGAAATACCGGAAACACCAGACTGAATATGGGCGTTGAGCAGAACGATATGGGGATGGGAACCACTGACGATGTTTGTAATGTAAGCTATCGTGCCAGAGTCGGTAATGATGAAGCGGATTGGAAATTTTACAGACCTTACCAGCACAAATGGCTGGAAGATGTTTTGGATCTTTCAGAAACAGAAGAGATGGACTTTAGTATTACAGTTACAAAGTTCCCTAATCCTGATAAGGATTGGGTAGGAACTATGACTTTGGACGCCAGAGCAACAGCTTTCCGACAATGTGAATCAAACTAGAACAGAAATTGATAGAAACGACTTGTAGAGACGAGGCATTGCCTCGTCTCTACGAAAGGTCTGGAAACAAATTTTTGTTTTCAGACTTTTTTGTTATAAGGATATTGACTTTTTTTACATAAAGTGTTAAAATTATACTATAAGTTTTAATATTTAATGCAAAAATATGTTTTATCCACGCAAAATAACTTCGGAAATTAAAAAATGGCTTCCTGAAAAAGAAATCATTATTTTGAACGGTCCTCGTCAAGTTGGAAAAACATCCCTTTTGGAAATCTTAAAAAACGAACTGCTTAAATCCGGTATTCCGGAAAAAACAATTTTTTATCTTAATCTGGAAGAAATTAAGATTTTGGAAACTCTCAATCAAGATCCTGAAAATATTCTCAAATACATTACTATCCAAAAAGAAAAAAACTATTTTTTGCTGGATGAAATTCAGTGTTTGGACAATCCCTCCAATTTTTTGAAACATCTTTATGATAAGTATGCCGGGAAGATAAAGATTATTGTCACTGGTTCTTCCAGTTTGGAATTAAAAGCGAAATTTCAAGATTCTTTGGCGGGACGCAAAATATCATTTTTAATCAACTCTTTGAATTTTGAGGAGTTTTTAATTTTTAAGAATTTTCCGCATTTGGATTATTTGAAAAAAGAAAGTCTTCCTGAAGATATTAAAAGTAATTTTGACAAAGCGTTAAGCGAATACTTGGTTTATGGCGGGATGCCGGCGGTAACTTTGCAGAACGATTGGGAACTGAAGCAGAAAATGCTGGAAGAATATGTTAGCGCCTATATTAACAAAGATATTCGGGCAATTGGCAAAGTTGAAAATATCGCTGATTTCAACACATTGACAAAAGTATTAGCCGCGCAGATTGGAAATTTATTGAATATCAACGAGCTTGGAGACACAGTTGGAATTCCTCGCCGCGAGGTGAAAAAATATCTGGACCTTTTGGAATTCACTTTTGTTCTGGATAAAATTTCCCCCTTCAAAAAAAATATCAGAACGCAGATCACTAAAATGCCGAAAATTTACTTTTTTGATCTGGGCATCCGCAATGCTATTCTTGGCAACTTTTTGGAAATGGAAAGCAGATCAGACGCAGGACATCTTTTTGAAAATTTTGTTTTTCTGGAATTAAAAAACCAGAGAAAAGATAAAATATTTTTCTATCGCGCCAAATCTAAAAGCGAAATTGATTTTGTCATTGAAGAAAAGGCAAAAATTATTTTGCTGAAATCCAAATACAAAAAACTTTCCCGTCCAATCAACAGCCGGGTTTTGAAAAATTTTATGAAGCAGGAAAGCGATATCAAAGAAGCTAAAATAATTAATTTGAATTTCAACTGCCACGATGGTTTGATTGGTTATTCTGATTATCGGGAGATATAAATTTAGTAAAATCGTTGTTATTTGACTTAAAATTATATATTGAGTATATTTAATATATAATTACTAAATTAAAATAGTTTGAGTATAATAAAACAATACATTAAAAGAGAACGATACCTTGATAAAATAAAACCTTTCATAGACAAGGATATTATTAAAGTTATTGTCGGACAGCGAAGAGTTGGGAAAAGCTATTTACTTTTTCAAATAATGGATGTTATCAAAAAAAAACGCAAAGCATCCAATATTATTTATATCAACAAAGAATTAAATGAATTTGATAAGCTCAGAAATTATCAAGATCTTTTAAATTATATAAAAAAGAATTCCAAGAAAGGCAAAAAAAATTATATTTTTATTGATGAAATACAAGATATCGATAAATTTGAAAAAGCTCTCAGAAGTTTAAAAGCAGGCGGGAAATATGATATTTATTGCACAGGCAGCAATTCAAATTTACTTTCTGGAGAATTGGCTACTTATCTAAGCGGCAGATATATAGAGATTCAAGTTTTTGGTTTATCTTATCGCGAATTTTTGGTTTTTCACAAACTCAAAAATAATCAGGAATCTCTTTTGAAATATATTAAATACGGAGGGTTGCCATATTTAAAGCATTTGGAATTGGAAGACGCGATAGTTTATGATTATTTGAAAAATGTGTACAGTACCATTTTATATAAAGACATCGTCCGCAGATATAAAATTCGCAATCCCGCCTTTTTAGAAAATTTGGTTGAATATCTGGCTGAAAACACGGGAAGCATAGTTTCCGCGAAAAAAATAAGCGATTTTTTGAAATCACAAAAGATAAATATTTCTCTTAATATTGTTTTGGATTATCTGTCTTTTTTAACGAGTGCCTTTTTTGTTTTTAAAACAGACAGGTTCGCGATACAAGGCAAGAAAATTTTTGAGATAAATAATAAATATTATTTTGAAGATATCGGCTTGCGACATTCTGTTATTGGTTATAAACAAACCGATATTAATAAAGTATTGGAAAACCTTGTCTTTCTGCATCTTCGCGTTTTGGGATATAAAGTGTTTGTGGGAAAATTGGGGAACAAAGAAATTGACTTTGTTTGTGAAAAACAGGGAGAGAAAATTTATATCCAAGTGGCGTATTTAATTAGTAAACAAAACAAGGAAAGAGAATTTGGGAATTTGCTGGAAATTAAAGACAACTATCCCAAGTTTGTGGTTTCTATGGATGAATTCATTGGTGATAATAAATATAAAGGAATTAAGCACATCCATATCAGAGATTTTTTGAGTTCAGATCTGGCAATTTAAACTTTTTGTCAGAAAATAAATTTTCAAAAAAAGAAAAATTAACTGTTAGATTTTTAGAAAATGTTTCAGAATAAAAACATCCGATTTAAATGAGTTATCAGAAAAAAGTCCGGAAACAATGCTGGACAATCTAACAACAAATAACGCAATAGTCATCGTAGGGACAGACCTGTGTGTCTGCCCAGGATATGGGATAAAACAAAATTTATTCTACATTTAAGGACAGACACACAGGTCTGTCCCTACGATCAAATAATATTTGTAGAAAGTGCGGAGAGGTTAGGTTTAAACCGGTCTTGACAAATTCAAACAACAATCTAGAATAAAGATAGAGTCGGAGGGTGTAAATTAAGTAGATTAACTGAAAAATGTATGAAAAAAGGAATAGTTTTTGCCGCAATTATGGCAGTTGTCACTCTAAGCTTTGGCGTGATGCAAAGCGTTTTAGCGATTGGGCTTGCCTCTAATCCGATTGAGCTTGATGATGTTTTGAGAGGACAGGAGATCAGAGACGAGTTGCGAATGCAGAACTCAGGGAAAGAAAGCGTGGAATATTCTTTAAGTGCGAGTGGAGATATTTCCGGGTGGGTAACATTTTATGAAGACAGTAATTACAGTATTCCAATAACAAAAGTAAAAGTCGCTGCCGAATCAAAAGGCAGAGTTTATTTAACCATCAGAGTGCCGGATGATGTTCCCAATGGAAAATATGAAGGCGGACTGAGCATCAAACATAATCCGTCGGGAGAAGATCAAACAAGTCAGGCTTCAACCATTGTTTCTCAAAAAGCGACAAGGGAAGTGTTTTTGGAAGTAACCGATAATGAGATCGTTGATTTTGATGTTTCCGTAACTCCGCAAACTTATACTTTGAAAGAAAACGAGCCGTTGAAAGTTAATGCTTTTTATTATAATAAAGGAAATATTTCCGTTAAGCCAGATCTTCAAGTTAAGGTCAAAAAGGACGGAAAAATTTTGTTCAATGTTCTTTTCCCATATCCGGAAGATGAAGAATCAGTAAAGCCGTTGGTCTCAAAGACAATTTCCACCGATCTTCCAATGGGAGGATTGGAACTTGGAGAGTATAGAGTCGCCGCTGAAGTTTCTCTTAATGGCGAAGTTGTTCATAAAGATGACTTTTCTTTTATAATTGAATCCGCCACCGATTCTGGAAATGATTCTGATATAAAAGATACCGGAGCTGATATGATGAAGTATGCGCTTGTCGTCGGAGCTGTGCTGATAATATTATTCTTAGCCATAGTACTTGTTAAGAAAAGTAAGAAGAAAGATAAATAAAACAAAAAATTATAATATTCAAAAAATGCGTCAGTTTGGCGTGTTTTTTTGAATTTCTTGCTATATTTCAGGCTTGAGGGTAATATTATAAAATAGACCGATAATAAAAAATATGAAAAAAATCTAAAATTAAGCTATTTAAAATTATCAATAAACAATATGAAATTGTCAAAATTAATAAAATCAAGCGAAAAATATGATTTGTCTATTTTTTCCGCTGAAAGTATAGACAGGATTGAAAATAATGTCTTTGAGAAAAAGGAAAAATATTTTGTTAAATGTTTGAAAAGAGAGAAATATATCCAGGCGAAGCCAGAGGAAATCGTGAGGCAGTTGATGCTAGATAAGTTGATCAATGAATATAATTATCCAACGGATTTGATAAGAGTTGAATTTGCGATTTCATTTGGCAGGGAAAAGAAACTGGCGGATATTATTATTTTAAATAAAAAAGACAAGTCAAGCGTTTATTGTGTTTTGGAAATCAAGAAGCATAAAGCGAAAGACGGGAAAGATCAATTGAAAAGTTACACAAACGCGACCGGCGCGCCTCTGGCGGTTTGGACGAATGGAACGGAAATAAATTATTACGAAAGATTGGATCCGAATTATTTTGAACCGCTTTCTGATATTCCCAAAGTAGATGAAACAATAGATGATGTTAAAAATGAAATTTTTACCTATCTTGAATTGATG
>CAZBCK010000028.1:0-12800 GCA_964490635.1 uncultured Candidatus Saccharibacteria bacterium
TGGTTAGAGCGCGGGACTCATAAGCCCGAGGTCGCGGGTTCGACCCCCGCCCCTGATACAAGTTGAGCATTTCTTATTATATACTTGGACAAAATGAAAAAAATTACCGTGATCAAAAACATGCTTCTATTTTTTTGGGGAGTAATAGTGCTTGCTCAATTAACAGGAATATCATAGCATCAAAAAGAATTTTTTAGATCTTGCCAACCAGAAAATATAAATTATAATTCATATAATCCTTATTGTGTTTTAATAACCAAAGAATATCAGGCGCTTGACTCAAAATTTTATATTTGGGTAACAAAAAAAGTTGAGTCAGACTATGGTCATATTATAAGTTATCCAAATCCTAGTATTATTGATGAACAGGAATTGCAAGATATAAAAATTAATTGGACAAATGATGGAATTGAGATGGAAACATATTTAAACACAAAAATATTTATTCCAAAAAAAAATTTCATTGGAGGAAGATAAAATTTAGAAACTCTCTGAAAAACTCTCAAAAAATAATACAACACAGATAGTCATTGATAAATCTAGTAAAATTATGAAAAAGCAAAGAGAGAATTACAACAAAATCGCTGACCTTCTTTTTGAAATTGGAACTTTGCGGAATATGAAAAGAATGCATTGTCAGACATTGCCGCAAGCGAATGATACAATTGCTTCACATTCGTTTGAAACAGCAATTATCGGAATGGTTTTGGCCAAAATGGAGAACGCGGATGAAAATAAAATTTTAAAAATGTGCTTGTTTCACGATATTGCCGAAGCAAGAACCGGGGACGCAAATTTTATTCATTCGCATTATGTCAAAGCAGACGAAGAGAAAGCTATCAAAGATCAATATTCAGGGACTCCTCTTGAAAAAGAAGTTATTGAAATTTTGAATGAATATAATAAAAGAAAATCGAAAGAAGCAATAATTGCCAAAGATGCTGATTTGATAAATCAAACTATTCTACAATGCAATTATTTAAAAGATTCAAAGAAAGATCTGGATAGATGGAATAGGCATAGTACTAAAGGACTGAAAACAAGATCAGCAAAAAAGTTAGTGAAAACAATTACAACAAGAAGTTCGTTTGAGTGGTTCTATAGTTTTCCGGATTCCACAAAATAAAATGTTATTAGTTATTAGTCATAAGTTAAATTGGGGGCGTAGCTCAGTTGGTTAGAGCATCTGCTTGTCACGCAGAAGGTCGCGCGTTCGAGTCGCGTCGTCCCCGCCAATTGTAAAAAACTCTTTAACGGATATTTCCGGAAAGAGTTTTTTGTATTTATCTGCAAGAGAAAGGAAAAGACAAGCACCCGCTTAGCATGGTTAAAAATGCGGATAAGATCTTAGTCTTGAAAAACGGAAGGATTATTGAATAAAGAACACACAAAGAATTACTAACAAAAAAGGAGTATATAAGAAACTATATGACCTACAGAAATTTTGAGGAATCTTTTTAAACGATTTTTTTTATTTCTCTAATTTTCATCTTACATATTTTCTAAAAAGTCAAATCCTTTAATTTTCCTTTCTATGTTAAATTCAATAAATTTATTCATTAAAAAAACACTGTCTGAAACTAATTTCTGATTAGTTTTTAATTTTCTGATAATTTTAAAACATTTGTCAAGATGTTCATTATATTCTTCTGTATTATTACCTTTAAATTGAAGCAATCGTAAAAGTTTAATGGCGTTATCGCTTATTAAAACATTGGGTAGATGCAAACCCTCGCTCGCGCTTGTTTCAGATGTGAATGAGGGCTCGTATCTACCCACAAGAGATTTTGATGATTTCTGTAAAATACATTCTTTCCCGACAACTCCGCCCATTGAAAAACTAAAATAATTCTTGTCAGGTTTTATCGGCTTTTCGCAAAAAACACAGTTATTTAATTCCGGCGAAAAACCAGTGAGATCCAAAATATTTATTTGAAAAAGTAAAATAATTGTTGTAGAGACGAGACAGTGCCTCGTCTCTACAACGCATATTGCCAATTCATCCAGAAACAACAACGATCTTTTTAATAAATAAAAAATTCTTTCATCCTGATACTCTTCAGCTGTTATTTTATCAACCAGCTCTAAAATGTAGTATGCCGCGAATGAAAGTTTTAAATTATTTCTTAAACTGGAAAAACTTTTAATAGTTAAACTGCTTGTGATCGTATCAATATTTTTGCCATGCGCCAGAATTATTTCTGTCCACAAAAAAAGCTCAAGATGGCCCTTGAGTTTCCCTTTCGCCTTCCGCGCGCTCCTCGCCACTGCTTCAATCTTGCCATAATCTCTCGTGTAAATATTCAAGATCAAACCGGATTCCAAAAAATTATTTCTTTTTATGATTATCCCTTCGGTTTTATAGGTGGACATGAGGGTTGACAGATTATTAAAGTGTGTTATTTCCTTTATTTATAAGGCTTTATTGCATTTTTTCTATTTTTTAAAATATAGAAATAGTGGAGTTAACCTTATAAATAAAGAGTAAAATTAATTTATAAGTATTCGGCTTCAGAGTAGAATCTAGGAAAAACTATTGCAGGAGGACGTATGAAAACAAGAACAATAGTATGTTATATAACATTGACTCAGAGCGCACATCAGGAAGTACAGTCGTAGGATTGGTTGCGCGGGATGTATAGAAGGATAATGAAAAAAGGAATTTTTGAAAATAAAGAAGAAGAAATATTTCTTGCATTTTCTTCTGATGAAGTTGCACAACTGTTTCCTATTGGAAAGGTTTTTTCGTCGGAGCTTTTAATAGAAACGATGGAAGAAAGCAGGGAAATTGCTCGTAACGATTTGTTTTTTTTTGGGGGGGGGAGCAATAAGAATGGCTCTGGACGATCTCATCACTCTAGAGGTCATAAACAAAGCTTTAGAAAAAATAGAGGAGGGTCAAGAATATGTAGTCACAAACACAAAGTTAAAAACTTAACAAAAGGACACCAAAGTCCTTTTGTTTTTTATTCACAAATAAATCACTTCCCAATTCCAATCTTCATTCCCCCATCTCCCAATTTCAATTTCTTTACCAAATCAAAATCACTATCAACTAATTCATCTACAAACTCAATGCTTTTCATCAAGCATTCTTTTTTTATATAATCTCCCCATTTATTAAAAACTTTTTTTACATTCCCACTATTCTCGGTAAAACTGTATTTAACCAAAATAATATCATCCCGACTATATTTTGCCTCTTTTCTCATGACTTGAATGTGCCGTATCAATTCCCGCGCCTGTCCTTCTAATTTTAATTCATCGGTTATTTCAATATTTAACGCAATTTTAATTTTACCATCATCCTCACAAATCCAATTATCTTTTTCAACAATTTTATCCACAAATTCAATATCTTTCACATTTAATTCATCTTTTATTAAATCCAATAATTCATCATCAACAACTTTTAACTTTATAGCTTTATAGACTTGTAACTTGCTTAACGGCTGTCTTACTTTCAAACCATTCTTTGCTCTTATCGCCAGTCCTAAAGCGACAACGCCTCTTACAAAATTCATCTCATTACTAACTTTTTCATCAATCATTTTTTTATTAGCAACAGGGTAATCTTCAAGATGAACTGACTCTTTATTCTCTGTTAAATTCCGGTAAATTTCGTCTGCTATAAATGGCATAAACGGCGCAAGAAGTTTTGAATACTCAACCAGAATATAATATAAAGTCTGAAACGCAAAATCTCTGTCTTTTATGTTGTCCGTAGAGACGAGGCAGTGCCTCGTCTCTACAACGGAAATAAATCTCTTTCTTGATCGCCGGACATACCAGTTTGATAATTTATCAACAAATTCTCGCAACGGTCTCGCCGCTTTTGCCAGATCGTAATCCTGCATTTGCTTATTCACTTCTTCAACCAAAATATTAAACTCCGACAAAATCCACTTATCCAAAAGATTGGAAGAGTTTCCAAAAATCCCCCTAGCCCCCTTTTTCAAAGAGAGAGTTTTGGTTCCCCCTTTAGCAAAGGAGGTTAGGGGGATTTCTGCGTTAGGGGTTACATTCATCACTAAAAATAAATAAACATTCCACAAAGTCAGAATAAATCTTTTCAAAACTTCTTCCACGCCTTTCTCAGAAAAATTAAGATTTTCCGCTTTCATCACGGGAGAAGTTAGTAAATAATATCGCAACGCATCTGCGCCGTATTTCTCAATCAGCAAGTTCGGCTCGGGATAATTTTTCAGTCGCTTGCTCATTTTCTGTCCGTTTTCCGCCAGCACTATTCCATTAGCAATCACATTTTTGAAAGCCGGTTTGTCAAAAAGCACCGTTGATAAAACTATCAAGGTGTAAAACCAACCGCGTGTTTGGTCTATTCCTTCAGCAATAAAATCAGCCGGAAAACTTTTCTCAAATTTATTCTTGTTTTCAAAAGGATAATGGCATTGCGCGTAAGGCATAGAACCGGATTCAAACCAGCAGTCAAAAACATCACCGACTATTTTCGCTTCCTCGCCACACTTAGAACATTTTATTTTTATCTTATCAATATTCGGTTTGTGCAAATCAAATCTCTCGCCTTTTTCATCAGCGTAAAAAATATTTTGCTCCGCGTTTCCAAATAGCCACTCTGCCTTAAGAGTTTTTTCAATCGAATATTCGTTTATAATCCTATTAAACATCGCGTTTATTCCACCATGGGCAACAACTAAAATATTTTTTCCCGAATATTTTTCCACGCACTCATCTATAAATTTTCTAACTCTATTTTCAATATCCTGTCTTGATTCTCCGTCTCCACCGAAAGTAAAATTGTATCTTTTTTTACTATCGCCTGATTTTTTAATTTTCTCATATTCATCATACAATTCGCTTTTTCCCAGAAGATCTTTTTCTGAACATCCGTTCCATTTTCCAAAATCATATTCCTTAACAAGATTATTTTCTGTGACTTTTAATTTTAGTTCTTTGTTTATTATTTCCGTTGTTTGCTTAGCGCGTTTGATTGGAGAAGTGATTATAAAATCAATTTCCTGATTCTTCAAATCTTTCGCTACAGCTTCACATTGTTTAATTCCTTTTTTAGTCAAATTATATTTATTAGACCCTCCCGCTTTAATTTTTAAAACATTACTCTCACTTTCCCCATGGCGCAATAAAATAAATTTGGTTATTTTTTGAGACGTCTTGTTTCTTAGATCATCAATAGAATTTATAACTTCAATATTTTTACACTTCTCGCATCGCCAAATCGGCAAAGGCGCCCCCCAAAATCGGCTTCTTGAAATCGCCCAATCCCGCGCGTCCTCCAGCCATTTCCCAAACCGTCCGTTTTTGATATATTCCGGCGTCCAGTTTATTTCCTGATTATTCGCAACCATTTTATCTTTTATTTCTGTCACTTTCACAAACCAAGAACTCGTCGCGTAATTCAACAAGGGAGTATCGCACCGCCAACAATGCGGATAGCTATGTTTATAATTTTCTTTGTTAAATAATTTATGATTTTCCTCAAGATATTTCACAATTTTCTCATCCGTCTCCCTCGGATTTCTTTTCGGTTTTACTTCTCTACCCCTGTCGTTGGCTCCAGTCTCTTGACTGGATCCTGTTGTGAAATCTCCTCGCGTATTGTTGGTTCCATAGTCATGTAGAGCTGTGGAACCTTCCTGCAAATCATCGTTAGCTTCACCGTCTTGACTCCTCTCTTCTTGATTCCCTTCTTGAGAGGGGCAATTCGCGAAGCGGATGGGGTGTGTTAAATTTGTGAAATCTCCTCGCTCCCTAAAATCCACCACCTCACTTTTAAATCTCCCATCCATTCCAACATGTTGCACAAACGGCAAATTATATTTCTCCGCCAACTTCATATCATCATCCCCAAACGCCGGCGCAATATGCACCACACCAGTCCCTTCTTCCGTCGTCACAAAATCACCCGCATAAATCTTCCAGCCATTTTTTTTGTTTTTTAAATCTTCTTTTTTAGAATAATAATCAAAAAGAGGTTCGTATTCTAAACCGCGTAAATTTTTGCCCTTTATAACCTTTATGCTATATTCCTTTGCAAATCCATCAAAGTCATTAATAAATAAACGAATATCTTTTTTTAACTTTTCACGATCATTAAAATTCAACAAAAGAGCTTCTTGCAATCCTGCATTACTAGTTATATTCTCCCAAAAAATATCTTTAGCAAAAATGAGTTTTCCTTTTGTTGAAATAATACTTGAATTACCATGATCATTTTTAGTAATTAAACCAGTGTAATGATCTGTCTTTTTAGAAGAAAATATCACATACTCAACATTCTCCCCCACCGCCAAAGCCACATTCCCCGGCAATGTCCACGGTGTTGTCGTCCACGCTAAAACAAAAGTATTATCATCAACTTCAAAATCCCCTATCCTCTGCCCCGCTTTCAACTTGAACTTCACCGTCGCGGACAAATCTGTGATATCTTTATATCCCTGCGTTACTTCAAAATTAGAAAGCGTCGTTTCACAGCGCGGGCAAATATGCATTGATTTATAACCTTCATAAATCAGACCTTTTTTATATAACTCTGAAAAAACCCACCAAATTGACTCTGTGTATTTCCAATCCATTGTCCGATAATCATTTTCCATATCAACCCAGCGACCAATTCGCGGGATAATTTTTTTCCACTCGTCAGCATAGCGAAGAACAGAATCACAACACGCTTTGTTGAAATTATCAACTCCCCATTTTTCAATCTCCTGCTTGTTTTTTATTTTATGTTCTTTTTCAATCAAGTTTTCAACCGGCAACCCATGACAATCCCATCCCCAACGCCGCTCAACTTTATATCCACGCATTGTCCAATATCTCGGCACAGCGTCTTTCATTAGATTTGCCACGACATGACCATAGTGCGGAAGTCCGGTCGCAAATGGCGGTCCATCAAAAAAACTGTAGATTTTTTGATCATCTTTATTATCTACAGATTTTTCAAATATTTTATTTTTCTGCCAAAATTTCAAAACATTTTTTTCCATCTCTGGAAAATTCTGGCGAGGATTTACTTTTTTAAACATAAGCTATAAAATCTCAAACTATTAAAATCTAAATTATCATAATATCACAGTAATGATCACATTCACTACCGCATAGGCGATTCCGGCAATAACCAGTCCTATCAACGCGTATGATATTGTTTTCTTTCCAGTTCTTGCTTTGTCTTCGTCTCCGGCGGAAGTCAGATAGTTTATTCCTCCCCAGATAAGCATTAAAACAGCGATCATTCCTACAAAACCAAGGATCCAATCGGTGGCATTTTTTATTGACTGTTCAAAATCATCGGGAACATTTTCGGGCTGGGGAATCATTCCCCAAGTTCTTACATTAGAACATATTAGATTTGTAACTCTTATACTATTAGAAGTAATAGTCGCAGATACTCTTTCGTATCCACAGCCCGCACTGGCACCCATCAGTCCGCCACCCATTAAACCGCCACAACTCACTAGAGAAAAGTTGTTAAAACTTCCCGTGGCTTCAACGCACCGAACATATCCCGCTGCTTGACAAACATCGTTCGGTGTCATAGGTTCTCCATTGGGCACTGGCGCTGGCAAATCAATACATTGTCCGCCTATATCAAAAGTTTCGCCATTAACCGCTCCAACTTTGCCAAACAAACAACAAGCCAGAACCAACATCCCGCTGAAAAATATTTTTTTCATAAAGCTAATTGCTAATAAATAAATTCAATAAATATTATTTTTCAACTACTTCTTCATAAACTTTCACTGTCTCCTCTGCGGTTTTTCTCCAGTGAAACTTTCTTGCTTGTTCCAGTCCTTTTTTCTTCATCTCTTCTTTTAGTCTGTCATTGTCAAGAATATCTAAAATTGTATTTTTAATACTATCTATGTCATAAGGATTTACTATTTGCGCTGCGCCGTTTGTTATTTCAGGAAGAGAAGAAACATCCGAACAAATTACCGGTGTTCCGCAAGCCATCGCTTCCAGAACAGGCGAACCAAATTCTTCATAAATTGGAATAGAAACAAAAGCATCCGCGCCAGCAAAAAGAGCATTGAGATCTTTTGGCTCTATATAACCTGGAAAAATAACCTCATTTTTCAAACCAAAATCTTTGGCAATTTGTTTTATTTCATCTGCCAGCCAGCCACTTTTTCCGGCTAATACCAGTTTATAATTTGAGTTTGGTTTTTTTCCTTTTAAGATCAGCCGCGATTTTGAGAACGCTTCAATCAGTCGTGAAAGATTATTGAGTGGTTTAATCGTGTTCATAAATAAGATATATTCTCCGTCAATTTTATATCTATTTTTTACTTTTTGAATTTCAGTTAAAGTTGCATCCCTGAAAAATTTCTCATCAAAAGCGT
The DNA here is from genome assembly GCA_964490635.1 of uncultured Candidatus Saccharibacteria bacterium. Taxonomy (GTDB): domain Bacteria; phylum Patescibacteriota; class Minisyncoccia; order JAHIHE01; family JAGLIN01; genus JAYEHC01. The sequence goes on from CAZBCK010000028.1 coordinate 8,340, forward strand.
TGTGAACGACTCTTATTTTATTTTCGTCAATATCAAAACTATTTATCAAATCTCTTTTTGCTGACTCGGAAGTTGCTATTGTTACATCTGCTTTATTATATGCCGGCGGTTTTATTCTGGATTTTAAAATTTCTTTCTTTGAGAATAATTCCGGGAATTTTTTAATCGCCAGATTGTGAGCTGTAATAACTAATTTTTCTCTGTAAGCCAAAGGAGCTCTGCCTCCCGGAATATGAAGAACATCCAGTTTATGTTTCAGGAAAAACGAATTTGCCAACATCTCCGAATAGACTATCGGCAGAAACTTTTTATAATATGAAAAAGGGAAACGTTTTATTTTAATATTTGGGTTTCCAAATCTCTCAATTTTTTCAATATCTTTTTGTCTTACCCGATAACTAAAAAATAGAAAATACTCGTTTTCTTTGTCGGTTTTTAAAAGATGTCTGATCAACTGATATGTATAATGTCCCAAACCGGCAGCATCTCCCATTTTTGGATTTAAAATTGTTTGGGCATCAATTCCAATACGCATATATTTTTTGTGAGTTTATAATTATGGAAGAAATATTTTGAATATCTTTCTTATTTTTTGTCCTACTTTGCTAAAAGACGGTAATTTAAATCTGCTTTTTTCTGAAGAAAACATCCCGTTTTCATCCGCATCCCACATTATCAATCCGATTACTGTTGCGAAAGACGGATCATCAACTTTATCAACAACGCCATTAAGTTCTTTTGGAAATCCAATTTGAGCTGGAAGTCTAAGAACTTTTTTTGCCAGTTTAACCATTTCAGGCATCTTGGCTCCCCCTCCGGTGATAACAACTCCCGCGGGAAGCATTCCGCTCCTGTCTACTTTTTTGAGTTCTTTATCAGCCATTAAAAATATTTCTTCAATTCTCGCTTCAATTATTTCTGCGACATATTTTCTTGAAAACTCTCCTTCTTCACTCTGGTCAATATCCGCAATATTTATTTTATCTTTTTTAGCAATATCTTGCGCAATCGCAACTCCATATTCCAGTTTTATTTTTTCAGCAGTGTCAATCGGAATCTTTAACCCAATTGCAATGTCGTTTGTAATATGTCCGGCTCCCACAGGAAGAACTGCCAAATGTAAAATATTTCCATCTTCAAAAATAGAAACTCCGGTTGTCCCCTTCCCGATATCAATAACAACAACTCCCAATTCCTTTTGGCGTTTTGATAAGACAGCTTTTGCTGCTGCGAGAGGCGCGAATGCCAAGTCGTCAATATCAACATCAATTCCGCATCTCTGTACACACTTTATCAAATTTTTTATAAACGGCGCCGCACCTTTCACAATAAGTGTATTAATTTCCAAACGAACCCCACTCATTCCTACAGGGTCTTTAATTTTTTCTTGTCCGTCAATTGTATAATTGCATGGAACTACGCCAATTATTTCTCTGTTATTTGGCATTGATATTGCTTGCGCCGCTGTTATAACTCTATTCACATCTTCTTCGCCGATTTCTCCATCAGCTCTTGAGACAGCGACAACACCCTTTGAGAATTGTGAATTTATATGATTTCCGTTAATGCTTATATAAGCATGTTCTATTGGAATCCCAGTAATTCTTTCAGCTTCTTCTTTTGATTGTATTATTGAGTTTGTTGCTTCCTCAATGTCAGTTATGATCCCACTGTTTATTCCGTGAGAAACTGATTCGCCGACACCTAAAATCAACGGTTTGGAATCATCGTTTTGTTTTTGGGCAACCACGGTTCTTATAGAGTTTGTCCCAATATCAATCCCTATTAAAACATCTCCTTTTGACATAGAATAAATTATGAATAATGAATAATGAATCTTAATCCATGATTCATTACTTAATAGTATAACCTATTTTAAAAAAATAAAAAAGGTTATTTAAAAATTATATATAAGATTATTGAAATAGGACCAAAAAATTACCGTACCTATAAATACTGCCCCGATAGACGCTACTAAAACAGCTGCTGCCATCATATCTTTTATCGTCTTGGCGTAAGGATGGACTCTTGGTTCCAAAATGTCAACAATACGCTCAAATATTGAATTTATAATTTCAAGAACAAGAACTAAAACTGTCATCATAACAAGAACAGTGGCTTCCCATGTCCTAAGTCCAAAAAATAAAATGAAGAAGATGACAATTACCGCAAACACTATTTGAATTTTAAAATTTTGTTCCCTAAAAACACATTTAAACCCTCTTATTGCATGCAAGAAACTTCTGACAAGTTTTTTGAAATTAAATGCTATCATATTGCTATTGATAAATTATAATCTTGTATAGCATATTTGATTAGTCCTCCCCCTGATAGGGGGGGGTTAGAATGGGTTTTGAAAATAAACAAGATTATAATTATAAAAGAAAGTTAAAAGATACTTTAACTCCTTGCTTTAAAATTACAATTCTACACTTTTTCTTTTTAACTCCTTCCAACCTCTCCTTGTTAGGGAAGGGGCTAGATTAAAATTCCTTAGCGAAATTTCTATAAACTTCTCAGAATTTCCATCTCCTTAACTTTCATCTCCGACTTTTCATAATCCCCTTTATGCTCATATCCCAGCAAATGCAAAATCCCGTGAATTAATAAAACTGCCATTTCTTTTTTTACGGAATGATTTTTCCGTTTCGCCTGCTTTGCAGCTTGAGAATAACAAATAAAAATCTCGCCCAAATGTAAAACATTATCAGGAGGATCTATAAATTCTGCGATTTCACTTTTTACTGTTTTGCCCACAGCATCATTTCCAAAAGATAACACATCTGTCACTTTATCTGTCCCGCGATATTTTTTATTCAAAGTTCTGATTCTTTTTTCTCCTATTATAACCAAACTTATTTCCGCCGGTTTTTTAGATTTAGCAATTTCCAAAGTCTTCTCAGTGATTTTATTCAGATATTTTTGATTGAGTTTTTGCTTGGTAAAGTTTTTTATTAGAAGGGTCATTTTTCAACTTTAATTTTGTTGATTTGGCAACAGTGAAAGACTTTTTCTTATTTTACGCAGATTCCCACATAATCTGTAATTTGAATTGGAGAACATGTCGGCGTGCTTTTAGGGCAATCGTTATCAGTATTACAATATTTATAGCACTCACATTCAACTTTGTTGCAATCTACATCCTTATACTCAGATTTAACTTTATAACACATAAAATCATCAGGACAGCCACTTTAGTCAAAACAAAGTTGTCCAACAATAAGATTGTCAAACGATCCGCTGCATTTTCCTTCTTTGCATTTACATTCTGAAGGCGGAATGCAAGACATATAAATTCCGCAAAATATACTTATAGCTGAAAACTTTTTTGCTCCTTTAGAATTCAAGCAACCACAACTTTTTGGGATACAATCAGTATCATTCAAACAGGATATATATTTTTGTTCATTGCTTAGATCCACATCAATATTAGTGCAAAAAACTAAAGGGACAACAAAAATATAAAGAACACCAAGAAAGAAAATACTCAACACAATTCCTCTCTCACAATTTCACTCACAGCATTTCCATCCACATTCCCGCCAATTTCCTTCATTGCCATCCCCATTACTTTTCCAAAATCAGAAGTACTCACTTCTCCTAATTTTTCAATGACACCAGAAACTGTTTTTCTAATTTCATCTTTGCCTATCTGTTCTGGCATATATTTCTCCAGAATCTCCAATTCTTTTTTTTCCTGCTCTGCCAAATCTTTTCGTCCGCCGGTTTTATATTGTTCAATTGATTCTTTGCGATTTTTAATATTTCTTTTAATGATCTTTAAAACATCGTCATCGGCTGATTCTTTCTTTTGTTTTATCTCCTCGTTTTTAATATCGGAACTTAGCAACCTCAAAACGCCGCGTGTAATATTATCACCGCTTTTCATTGCGTCTTTAAGATTATTTTTAATTTTTTCTTTTAGGTTCATTATGCTGTATTATCAATACCTTGATTGCATCCTGAAATCTTCTTCCAATTTACCAAGTTTTCTTAACTGTTCTTTTTCAGCTACAATTTGATTTCTTCGCAAAGCGCTCTTTTTTCTCTCTTCCCTGCTTTGGGTCTTTTCCATAAACCTTGAACTTCTTGCTTGCAAAAGCAAACCACTTTGCTGGACTTTCTTGGAAAATCTTCTTAACAAACTTCCCGTGCTTTCATTTTCCTTTTTTTTTACTTCTATCATTAATTTATCACCTCTAACTTTCTATTGTTATTAGAATTTATTGTGTTTATCTTGTGCAAAGAATTTAATCGTTAAAATATAATCATTATATATACAGACAAACTATGACAAACAAAACTGACACATAAAGTTTTTTATACGCGTAAACTCTAAATTATTTTAAATTGATTAAAAACTAACTGGGGTTAGTATAACACAAAAATAATATTTAGCAACACACCGCATCAAATCATCTAAAATGACACCAAGAGGCCTATTGATACATCATCTAAAAT
>CAZBCK010000029.1:0-12589 GCA_964490635.1 uncultured Candidatus Saccharibacteria bacterium
GAAACCTGATCGCAAAGAAAACACGGAGGAAAAAATAAAATCGGATTAAAGATTGATTTTGCGCATATTCTGTTTGCTGTAGTATAAAACCAAAAAAGTGGGTAAGCTGTGGATAGCTTACCTGTTTTTTTATTGCGGAATTTAGACTAAGTTTTATTAAAAATGGCTTAAATAAACAGAAAAACGGTTTTTTATGGTTTGGGGACGAGTGGTTTGACTATTGTTATATATGGTGTATAATGGAGATATGGTGTAGAAAAGTGGATGAAAGTGGGGAATAGTTAAAAACAACACCCCTAACCCCTCTCAAGAGGGGAATTAAAATAAAAGAGTATGTTTATTGGCGAATATAATCATAACCTAGACGAAAAAGGGCGGCTGGCTATTCCTGTTAAGTTTAGAGATGATCTGAAAAAAGGAGCTGTGGTCACGAAAGGGCTTGATGGTTGTTTGTTTTTATATACGATGAACGAATGGAAAATCTTGGCTGAAAAGTTGAGTCGTTTGCCAATCAGCCAGTCTGGCACGCGCGCGTTTGCCAGACTAATGCTTGCCGGCGCAATGGATGTGCAAATTGATAAACAAGGAAGAATAGTTATTCCTGATTATCTGAGGAAATACGCGGGAATGAAAAAGAAAATCGTTGTGAGCGGACTATATAGTCGTTTGGAAATATGGGATGAGAATAGCTGGGAAAAATATAAAAAGAGAACAGAGAAAGAAAGTGAAGATATAGCGGAGAAGTTGGGAGAGATTGGGGTATAGAAGAAGTCAAAAGTTCATAAAGTTTGCAAAGTTGAGGATATGAGAATAGAAAAGTTTGAAGATATTATTGCTTGGCAAAAATCTGGAGAATTGTCTTTGGCTATCTATGAGAAATTTAAGGATAATAATGATTTTGCTTTTAAAAATCAAATACAGCGAGCTGCTGTTTCTGTAATGAATATATTGCCAAGGGATTTGGAAGGAAAGGCAATAAAGAATTTAAACATTTTTTATTTATTACCAAAGGTTCTTGTGGAGAAGTGAGATCAATGTTCTATCTGGCTTCAAAACTGGAATATTTGCCAGAAGAAGATTTCAAAAAGTTTTATAATTTGTCAATAGAAATTTCCAAAATATTATCTGGTTTCATTAAAATATTATAGTTATAAAGTAGAAAGTTCATAAAGTAAAAAGTTAAACTTTATAACTTTATAACTTTATAACTTTATAACTTTCTACTTTTATGTCTTATTTTCATATTCCAGTTTTATTAAAAGAAGTTGTTGAAGCGATAGATCCGAAACCCGGAGAGAATTTGGTTGACGGAACTGTCGGGGAAGGAGGACACGCTAAGGCGATTTTAGAAAAAACATCTTCTGATGGAAAATTGTTGGGAATTGATCTAGACAGTGAAGCGATAATAGCGAGTAAAAGAAAACTGGAAAAATATTCGGAAAGAATAATTTTAAAAAAAGGAAATTTTGTTGATTTCAATGAATTTGCGAAAGAATATAGTTTTTATCCAATCAATATATTTTTTCTGGATTTGGGAATTTCGTCCCAGCAGCTCAATAATGAAGCGCTTGGAATTTCGTTTTTAAAAAATGCTCCTCTTGATATGAGAATGGGCGGATACAGTTATAAAACAAATAATAAAAAAACTGCTGAATATATTGTTAATAGTTACAGTAAGGAAAAAATAGTATCAATTTTAAAAGATTATGGTGAGGAAAGATATGCTAAAAATATCGCCAGCGAAATAGTAAAAGAGAGAAAAATAAAAAAAATAGTCAACACGCAGCAATTGGTTAATATAATTTCAAAGGCAGTTCCGGAACGATATAAAAATCAAAGAATTCATTTTGCAACAAGGACCTTTCAGGCGTTACGGATCGCGGTTAATGATGAACTTGAGAATCTTGGAAAAGTATTGCCACAAATGATGGAAGATTTGGAAATCGGTGGAAGAATCGCAATAATATCTTTTCATTCGCTTGAGGATAGAATAGTCAAGCAATTTTTTCGAAAAGAATCAAAGGACTGCATTTGCGATTCGGAAGTGCCAGTGTGTGTTTGCAAACATAAAAAGAGACTGGAGATTATTACTAAAAAGCCAATTACCGCAAGCAAAGAGGAAATTTCAAGAAACCCGAGGTCAAGAAGCGCGAAATTGAGAGTGGCGAGAAAGATAGCGTAGTTCTATCGTTCTTCCTCTGATAAGGGGGGGGGTTAGAGGGGGTTTTGAAAACAGGAATATTATAGATAAAAAATTAAAAACCCCTCCCAGCCTCCTCTTATCAGGGGAGGAGCTTAATTTAAATTCCTGTGTAATTAATTATGGCAAAATCTTTATCATTCAAACATTTAAATAGAAAGAGAAACAAAATAAGAAAAAAAACTGTTTCTTATAAAATAAAAAAGAATAAGTTAATTCTCGGTTCTTTTGTTGTTCTCTTAATTTGCGCTATGGGTTTTGTGTATATGTCTAAAATAAATAATGTCGCGACTAAGGGTTATGAGATAGAAAATTACAAGAAAAAATTGTCTGAACTTGAAAAAGAAAAACAGAAAATGGCAGTTGAGTTGGCTGATCTGAAATCAATCCGGATTCTTGACAATGAAAATGATAATCTTATAGCTATTAACCATAAAGATATTGCCTATGTAATTTCAGCTTCTGATACAGTTGCTATGAAATAAAATATGTTATGAGAAAAATGTCCAGAAATTTTTGCGGTAAGTATAATTTTGCTTGGCGCCTGCGTCTGCTTGTTGTGTTTATCGCAATATTTTTTTTCATAATTTTATTTAGAATTTTTCAAGTTCAAGTTATAAAACACAATTTCTATTCCGTTTTAGCGCAGGATCAGCATGAATTTTTTGAAAATATATTTCCAAAAAGGGGAGAAATATTTATTAGGGATGCATATTCGGATAATGTTTATCCTTTGGCTATCAATAAAGAAATGAATTTCGTTTATGCTGTTCCGGTAAACATCGAAAATAAAAAAGAAACAGCAAAGAAACTTTCTGAAATATTGGAGATGGATGAAGAAGATGTTTTTAATATTATAAATAAAGAAAACGATCCTTATGAAATTGTAAAGCGCAGAGTTTGCGATGAAAAAGCGGACAAAATAAGAAATGAAAATATTTTGGGAATAGCTGTTTCCTCTGAAACATTCAGGTATTATCCGGGCGGTTATCTGGCGGCGAATGTTGTTGGATTTTTGGGACATAAAGAGAGCAAAAAGATAGGGCAATATGGAATAGAAGAATATTATAACGAAAGACTTGAAGGAAAAATGGGTTTTCTGGAACTGGAAAAAGATGCCTCCGGAAAATGGATATTTTTTGGATTAAAAAATACGCAGGATTCAAAAAATGGCGATGATATAATATTGACCATTGATCAGACGATACAATATATTTCTGAGAAAAAGCTTAAGGAGGCGGTTGACAAATATGAAGCGGAAAGCGGAAATCTGATTGTAATGAACCCGAAAACCGGTGCGATTATTGCCATGGCGCAATATCCAAGTTACAACCCAAATGAATATTTCAAAGAGGAAGATATGAGTGTCTTTTTAAATTCAAATATTTATAGTGTTTATGAGCCGGGATCTGTTCAAAAACCGATTACAATTGCTATCGGAATTGATCTTGGTAAGATTAGTCCAAATACAACATATACTGATGAAGGAGTTTTAAAAATTGATGGTTGGACTATTAATAATTCTAATAGAAAAAAAAACGGCAAGCAAAATATGATTCAAGTTCTTGAAAAGTCTTTGAATACCGGAACAGTGTTTGTTCAACAGCAGATAGGCAAAGATAGTTTTTATAAATATCTGAAAAAATTCGGACTTGACGAATTAACAGGAGTTGAAATTAGCGGAGAAGTAAAGGGAAATCTTTCTAATCTTGAAAAAGGGAGAGATATAAACTATGCGACAGCTTCCTTCGGACAGGGGATTTCCGTTACGCCCTTAGCAATTCTTGCGGCAATTTCCTCTTTTGCAAATGACGGAAAACTAATGAAACCATATATTGTTGATGAATTTATTTATCCTAACGGCTTATCAGAAAAAAATAATCCAAAATTTATTCGCCATGTTGTCTCTGCAAAAACAGCGAATCTGGTTTCGGCGATGATGGTTAGTGTTATAGAGAATGGTCATGCGAAGCAGGCAAAAATAGATGGATATAAATTTGCGGGAAAAACGGGAACTTCTCAAATTCCAAAGAAAGAAGGAAGAGGATATGAAAAAGATAAAATGATACACACTTTCGTCGGCTTTGGTCCGATCCCAAATCCAAAATTTTCAATTTTGGTTAAATTGGATAGTCCAAAAGTGCCTTATGCTGCAAACACAACAGCTTATGTTTTCAAAGATATGGCTTTGGAACTTGTAAGTTATTATAATATTTCGCCAAATGTATTTTAATGTTTTTAGAATTTCCTCACTTTTCTGTCATTCCGGAAAATTTCTGGGATGACAATGGTGTGGGAAAGTCTTGATGTGAATATTTTAACAAGTTTTTTATATACTAATTATGCGATTCATAATCATAAAAATTCTAAATATTTTATCCAAAAAAATACTGGCTAAATATAAACCAGTGGTTATTGGTATTACGGGAAGTATTGGAAAAAGCAGCGCGAAAAAAGCAATTTATGAAGTATTAAAAAATAAGCAAAAAGTAGTATGTAGTAAAAATTGTCATAGGACAGATGTGGGAATTCCTTTGGCGATTATTGGTGTTGAGAGCGGAGGAAAATCAATCGGTAAGTGGATAAAAATTATTTTTTCTGCTGTTAAAATGATAATTAAAAAAACGGAATACCCGGATGTATTAATTCTGGAGATGGGTGTTGACAGACCGTATGATATGGAAAAAATGCTTAAAATCGTAAAACCGGATATTGGAATATTGACTGGTATTGGAAAGTTTCCTCCGCATTTAAAATATTTCAAAAACGCGAAACATATAGCGAAAGAAAAAAGTATGCTTATCAGATCTCTTAGAAAAAGAAATGTCGCAATATTGAATTATGATGATGAAGTTGTAAAGAATTTAATAGAAAACACAAGAGCTAAAATAATAACTTATGGATTTGGTGATAGCGCTGTTATAAAGGCGGAAGAAATATTTTTAGGGGACAGAAAGTGGAAAATAAAAAGCGGTTTGATTGGGATGAGTTTCAAGATTTCTTATCAGGGAACAACGATTCCGTTTAGACTTCCTTTCTCTTTGGGCAGGGGGCATATTTATGCGGCTCTTTCGGCTGTTTCTGTTGGAATTCATTTTGGATACAACTTAGTCGAAATATCTGAAATACTTTCCAATTACAAACCGCTTTCGGGAAGGATGAATCTTATCAAAGGAATAAACAATTCATTGATAATTAATGATACCTTCAATTCCAATCCCGCTTCAGCGATGTCAGCCCTGGAAACTTTAAAAAAACTTGACGCTGTGAGAAGATTGGCGGTTCTTGGTGATATGCTTGAGCTTGGAGAATATTGTGAAACGGGGCATCGGGAAATAGGGGAATTTGTTGTAAGATCGGCTGACTTGCTTTTTACCTATGGGGAAGGAGGTAGGATTATTTTTGAACAAGCGAAAAAAAGCGGAATGAAAGAAAATCAGGTTTTTCATTTTGACGATGTTAATGATTTAATCAAATTATTAAAAAACACAATCAAATCAACTGACGCTATTTTAGTTAAAGGATCAAGGGCGATGCGAATGGAAAATATTGTAAAGGAAATTATAGCAGAGCAGGGAAAAGCGGAAGAGTTGCTGGTGAAGAGCATATAGTGTTTTGATAATTATATAACCTTTTTATTTTAATCTGTTTGTGAAAACCTGTTATTCTGAACTTGTTTCAGAATCTTTGTTATTTTTAGATTTAGTTTATATTTATAATGCTGTGAATTATATTAAAATGCTTATCGTGTTTTCGATTTAGTAAAAAGATTTAATGATCTGTAGGTTTGGTCAGATATAGAAGAGAATAGATTCTGAAACAAGTTTAGAATAACAAAGTTTACCCCTGATTATTATAAACCTTTTTGTCTTTAATTCCGTTCAACAACTTTTTAACTTCTTCAACACTATCTTCATCATAAATTGAAACAGGCAAAACATTTGCGCTGATTTTTTTTAGTTCCTTTATTTTTTTCTTAACTTCTTTTTCCGTTATCAAATCAATTTTTGTCAGGAAAATATATTCTCGTTTTTTTATTAGATCTTCGCTATATTTTTCAAGCTCTTTTCTGATAATCTTATAATCATTCAGTAAATCTTCTGATTCCGAAGAAAGGCAGTGAATGAGAGTTTTGGTCCTTTTAATATGTCGCAAAAATTTTACACCAAGTCCTTTTCCGGTTGACGCGTCTTTAATAAGCCCGGGAATATCGGCGATAATCAGTCCGTAAAAATTTCCGAGATTCGGTTCAAGGGTCGTGAAATGATATGAAGCGACTTTCGCGTTTGCTTTGGTAAGAACATTCAATAAACTTGATTTTCCCGCGCTTGGCAAACCAATAAATCCGACATCAGCGATCAGGCGAAGTTCCAAAAGAAAATCAAATTGCTGTCCGACTATTCCTTTTTCGCATTCTCTCGGTGTTGTGTTTGTTGATGATCTGAAAAAATAATTTCCTCTTCCTCTTTTTCCGCCCTTAGCTAACAAAACTTTTTCGTTGACTTCTACAACTTCCAGATCCCTGCCAGTAATAAGATTGTGAGCGATTGTTCCAGTTGGAACTTTCAAAACCAGATCTTTCCCTTTTCTGCCAATAAGAATTTTATTTTTTCCGTCAATGCCGTCTTCGGCCGAGAATTTTTTTTTGAAACGAAATTTGTTCAAAGCAGTTAAATTTGAGGTTCCCTCCAAATAAACGCTCCCGCCATTTCCACCGTCTCCGCCAGTCGGTCCTTTCTCATATTTGTTTTTATTAAAAGCAACACAGCCGTCTCCGCCTTTTCCTCCATTTATTTTAATTTTCACTTCGTCTACTAACATAAGGTTATTTTAATATTTTAGACATTATGTTTTAAAGCTAGATTATATTTGATCTGTCGTTCCTGCGGAGGCAGGAATCCAGGTGAAATATCTTCAACTCTTAGTATTATTACAACAGTTAAAATATCAAAAGAATTGTTATCAATTTGTTTGCAAAACTTTTGTTTTAAGATAATGATTAATAAAATTGCGTCTGAATTTCTGCCTTCGCAGGAATGACAAAAATCAGGAAGCGCTATTTTGCAATGCTGTATTTACAATCTTATAATCTTACAAAACCATCTCCGCCGCTTTAATAATCGGATAGGCCGTTGGCGGGGCAGTGATCAAAGGGTGAGTGGCAACTTGTAAATTAGCCAATTCCTGCGCAGTCATTTTTTGTTGAACTGCCACAGCGATCAAGTTTATCATTTCAGCGATACTTTCTGGACCGGCGACTTGTCCGCCTAGCAATATTTTGGATAATTGATCAAAAACAAGTCTTACTTTAATTATCTCGGTATTCGGCAAAGTTCCGGGATGATGGTTGGGCGCTTCGCTTTTTCCGACAACTATCTCTATATTTTTCTTATTTGCTCCCGCTTCATTCAGTCCCACCGATCCCAAGACCAAACCGCCAAGGCAAGTGGAAAAAGCGGCGACTGTTCCGTTGTTTTCTATCAAATCTTTTTCGTCGCGATATAAATTAGCGCCGGCGATTCTTGCTTCATAGCAGGCAACCGAGGCAAGCATTATTAAATTAGGTTTTTTTGTAAAGAAGCTCATAGTTTCTGCGCAATCGCCGATAGCAAAAACATCCGGAATATCCGTTCGCATAAATTCATCCACCCAAATTCCTCCTTTCCTCACTATTTCAATTCCCGCGTCTTCAGCTAACTTAACGCTTGGTCGTGCGCCAATTGCCATAATTACCAAGTCCGCCGGAATTTCTTCGCCGTTATCAAGTTTCACTTTTTCCACTTTATCTTTTCCTGCTATTTCCTCCACCGCTGTTTTGGTATAAATTTTTGCTCCTCTTTCTTTGATCTTTTCCTCGCCGGCAATAGCGAATTCTTCATTGAAATTAGCGATCAGGCAATGGTCCATAATTTCTATAATACTAACAGTTTTATCTTTCATTACGCCCAACTCTTCTGCTAATTCTACTCCGATGAATCCTCCGCCAATAATGACAATATTTTTTGCCTTAATGATTTCCTCTCGTAAATTCTCCAGATATTTTATATTTTTTTTGATCTGATAAACACCGTCCAGTTCCACTCCTTTGATTGGGATCATTACCGGATTTGAACCGGTAGCCAGAACCAATTTTTCATAATTTATTTCTTCGTTGTTTTTAAGAGATACTTTTTTATTACTCGTTTCAATTTTTACCGCTTCGTTGATCACCAGATCAATTTTGTTTGCTTCGTATGCTTCGTCTGGCATTAAGTCTTTTTGTACGGCTGGCAGTCTGTTAAAAATATAAGGCAGTCCGCAGGGGACAACGCACTTTTCAGTTTCTCTGACCAAAGTGATTTTTTTGTCAGGATTATTCTTTCTGGCGGTCACCGCAGCGATCAACCCCGCCGGACCTCCGCCGATGATTAGAATGTCTGTTTTTATCATAGTTGTTTTTGTTATGTTGTTTAAGTTTTACATTATTATAATAGCATTGATTAGGGTTAAAAGCAATAAATGAGCCTATTTACTTTGTTGACTTTTTTGGTTGAGTTGATTTGTGATAAGGTGGAGGTAATTAAGCAAGAATGGAATTATTAAAAAATATAAAAACAGAATATCTAGAAACAAAAAAACTATTTAAAGATTCTTTTACTGGTCCTGTGCGTATATCTCTAGTGGTTGCTCTATTTTTTTTCTTCTATTATTGTGTTTTTAACTTACTATCTTACTAATAATTATCGTAGTAATACTTTTTTAGAAGGAATACTGATAGAGGTTCATGGAATGCTTTTTGATTTATGGATCATAGGTGTGCTTATATTATTTTTTCATGAAATGGAAAGAAGGTTTAGCGAGAATCAAAAATATAAGGATGAAATTGATGACTTTAGGTATTGGGAATCTGAAGAAGCTAAATATAGAATAATTGGCGATATAAAAAGGTTGAATAGAAATAATGTTACTAGAATTGATTTATCAGGATGCTATTTAAAGAAAGCCAATCTTGTGATGGTCAATTTTAGGGGAGCAAGACTTCTTGGAGCCAATCTTGAAGGAGCTAATCTTTCAGGAATTAATCTTAGCGAGGTTAATTTAAATGGGGCTAATCTCGAGGGAGCAGATCTTTGGAAAACTGATCTTAGTGAAGTTAGCTTTTTTAGATCCAATCTTATAGCAACTAACTTTTTAAAGCTAATCTCAAGGGAGTTTTTTTCAAGGAAGCCAATCTCCTTTTGTCCAATCTCAAGGAAGCCAATCTCCTTGAAGCTAATCTTCAAGGAGCTATAAATTTAACTATTGAGCAATTAGCTAAAGTCAAAACGCTTTATTTGGCAAAGTTGGACTTGGAGCTTATGGAACAAGTAAAAAAGAACTATCCTCATCTTTTAGAAAAATCAAAAAAAGAAGATAATTAATATACCTCAAATCTCAACTACAAAAAATCAGACATTCCTTTTTGTCATTTCGAAATGGAACGGAGCGAAGCGTAGTAGAATGAGAAATCGCTTGAATGTTGAAAATGGGACGGACGGTGGGATATTAGCGTTTAAGGGATTCCTCGCCTACGGCTTAGAACGACAAAAAGGAGTGATTGTTTGCTATTGCATAAAATAATAAAGAAGGAAAATAGAACGACTCTTTGCGGGAACTGGTTTGTAACCAGTTTCTAATGTTTTCCAAATAGATAAAATTTATCAAGATCTTATCTGTATAAAAACATAAAAGTAAAAGCCGTTGAGATTTCAAAATAAAAGGAACTGTTTACAAAACAGTTCCTGCAATAATTCTCACGATAACCAAAACTTGCTATAACCAAAGCAGGTTTTGGATTAGACAAATAATTTAAAATCGTCGTAGGGGTTGACCTGTGTGTCAACCCGGAATATGGGACAAAATAAAATTTATCGTATATTCAGGGCAGACACATAGGTCTGCCCCTACGATAATATCCCAACAATATCATTTTATAAAATCAATAAAAAAACAAGAGAGGATTTAAGACTCACTTGTTTTTTGAAATATTTTTTTGTTTCTATAATAGCAACAACTCTAATCATCAAGTTCTTTTCTAATCTCCACCGCAACTCCCATTTCCTGCAATTTCTTTCTGGCCTTTTCGCCAATTTCTGGCGTGATTATTTTATTTGCCTTGATCGCTTTAATAAATCTTATTCCGTGTCCGACTCCGGTGGCAAAATAGGGATTTTTAACAATTTTGCGTTGAACTGTTTTCCCTTGTTTATCTTTATCAATAACCAAATATTCAGGAGCGCCAAAATCACCATAGAATTTTCCATTTTTGTAAGAAATAATGGTTCTTTCTCCCTTTTTTTCTAAAAATATCTTTTGGGGAATTTGTTTAAATCTGGTAATTTGTCCGGTTTTTGATTTAATAGACCCTTCTTTGAAATTATGGGAAGCTACTTGGATAGTTATAAAATTTAAGCTGTCTATTTTTTTCAAGAGAATGTTCTCCAGATTTTTTATCACCTCTGAAACTCTTTCCATTTTCCATTCTTTATTCAATCCTATTTTTAATTCAGCAAAATTTTTCGCTCCTATCTTTCGTGTTTTCATTTCCAGCAATTCTATTTCTTCTTTTGAACAAATCTTTTTAATTTTTTCTTCAATTTGAGGATTGGAAACATCCATAAGATTATCGGTAACTTCTTTGCTTAATCCTATTGTTTCATAAAGGATGTAAAATCCTACCAAAATAGCTGTTACTCCGTCAGCTTGAGGAAACCAGTGAATCAAAGATAGTCCGATCAGAACGGCTATTGAGGAAAGAGAATCAGCGTGGGAGTGTTCGGCGTCGGCGATCAGAGCCAAACTGTTTTCTCTTTTGCCAACCTTGAATTTAACTCGCGCCATCGCCTCGTTAGCAATAATAGAAATAATTACAACCAGTAAAGCTATTCCGCTAATGGTGTGTGGTTCGTTTTTAGTAATACCGATTATTCCTTCATAAATGATCCAGATAGCTGAAAGAAAAAGTAGGAAAATAACGACAAACCCGGCAATTGTTTCACTGCGATAATGACCGTAAGGATGTTCTTTGTCCGCCGGTTTTTCCGCTCCTTTAATTCCCATATAAGTTACCATGCTGGAAATAATGTCCATTCCGGAATGAATTCCGTCAGCAATCAAAGCAGCACTTTTTATTGAAAAACCAACCAATAATTTTAGGCAAGCTAAAACAACATTGACCAAAGTGCTGATAATTGAAATGTTTTTTTTATTCATATTTTTATATTTTAGGGCTCCTCACTTTAATAATATGCTGGGTAGGTTCAAGCCCTCGCTTAAACTTTTTGTCTAAGCTATTTCAAGTTCAAGCGAGAGCTTGAACCTACCCGATAGAAAAAGTGAGGAAGTTCTATTTTTATTTCTTTTTTAATTCTATCACAGTAACTTCCGGCAGGCAATTAAATCTTATTGGCAAAACAGCTGTTCCTATTCCACGATTGACATATAAAATTGTGTTACCAATTTCAAATAGCCCGCTGGCGTATTTGCCGTGATTTTTTGTTGGTGTCCAATATGGCCGTACAAAAGGAATCACAAATTGTCCGCCGTGCGTATGACCTGCTAAAATCAAATCAATGTTTTCTTTTTCCAAACTTTCCAAATCATTTACAATATCCGGAGAGTGGGCTAGTAATATCTTGGGAATACTTTTTTTCGTATCAGCTACCGCTTTTTCCAAATCATCATTTCCGGTATGCGGATCGTCAACGCCGATCAAGTAAATATATTTATCGTCTTGAAATATTTTTTCGTTTTTATTGTCCAAAATAACAATCCCGTTTTCTTCCAATAAACTTTTGAAATCTTCAGCATTAATGCCATTGTTCCAATACTCGTGGTTTCCCGTGATGCCGAAAACTTTTCCTTGATATTTATTTCCCAATTCCTGCCAAAATTCTTGGCAGGAATTTATATCTTTGGTTTTATGGTCAATAAAGTCTCCGGTAATAAAAACAAAATCGGGATCTATGTCTTCTAAAATTTCCAGAACTTTCTTTTCTCTTTTGCCAAAATTGTAAGAATGAAAATCAGTTAAATGAACTATTTTTGTTCCTTCAAATTCTTTTGGTAAGTTTTCTAGGGTAATGCTTATTCTTTCTATTTGAATGTTGTTTGGCTCAAAAATAAGGCTGTACCAAAGCAAAGATGATAGGAAAATTAGAAAAACCGAGGTTAAAAGCATTTTTTTAAATTTTCTTTTTTTGATGTTTTTGAATTTCATAGTCTTTTTATTGATATATTTTGCTCATATTGACTTTTTACTGTTTCAATTATGGCGTAATGGATATCTGTCTGATTTTAGCAATAAACATTCAATTTATAAAAACTGTTTTGATTATAGCAGGTTTTATGAAGTTAGTTAATTTATTGGAT
>CAZBCK010000030.1:0-12062 GCA_964490635.1 uncultured Candidatus Saccharibacteria bacterium
AAATCGTTGACAATTTTACGGTATCTGGTAGTATAAATTTATAATTAGTTAAATTGATTTTGTTCAATTGATATTATTAAAGTGTATTTTTTTGTATTCTTAGGAAAATTATTTTTTGCTTTAGATTATGGTTTATAATAGGACTTTCTCTTTTTAATCTGTCATCCCGAAGGAGCGATAGCGACTGAGTGATCTAAAAGTGTGATTATTCACGCTTTCCATATTTTATTGCTTACAGTGTTTGCTATGCTCTTAGATCCCTCGCTTCGCTTCGGGATGACAAAAAGCGAGAAAATCCTATTTAGTAAATAGTGAATAGTAAAAAACAAAATGTAATAATGGATTTCCGTCTTTGTGGGAATACAATATGCAAATGCGTAAGTTGAAAAACAATATATTAACCAGAGAATACACGAGATCAACTGGACAAATTAGGAGAAAATAAAAAATGGGAACAATGGAAATAATGGGTTCCGTGCTTGTTGTTTTTAGCTCGGGCGCGCTGATTGGCTATTTTGGAAGGCAATTTCTAGCGCAAAAACAAGTAGAAACGGCCGAAGGAAAAGTTAAAAAAATATTTTCAGAAGCGAAAGACAAAGCTGCTGAAATATTGTTAAAGGCGAAAGAACAAGCCGTAAAAACTTTTGAAGATGCTAAACAAGAAGAAGCGGAAAAAAGCAAGCGGTTGAGAGATAATGAACAAAGATTGATAAGAAAGGAAGAGAATCTTGAAAGAAAATCCGATGATTATGAGAAACAAAAAGCAGCTTTACAGAAAAAGGGAGAACAGATTATGAAAATCAAAGAAGAGATTGGGAACATTAAGAATGAACAACTAAAAAAACTTGAAAGAATCGCTAATGTGGGTAAGGAAAAAGCCAGAGAGATCATTCTGGATAAAGTAGAAAGAGACAGTAAGGAAGAAATCCTAAAAAAAATAAAGCAACTTGAAACAGAGGGAGTTGATGAGCTCAAGGAAAGAGCTAATGATATAATTGTTCAAGCGATACAAAAATATTCAGGGTCTCATACTGCTGAGATAACGACCTCCACTGTTAGTTTGTCAAGTGATGAAATGAAAGGAAGAGTTATAGGTCGCGAGGGAAGAAATATAAAAACGCTTGAAAAGCTGACGGGAGTTGAAGTTATTGTTGACGACACGCCTGAAATGATTGTAATCTCCGGATTCGATCCGATGAGAAGATATATCGCGAAGTTGTCACTGGAGAAACTTATATCTGATGGAAGAATTCATCCTGCAAGAATTGAAGAAGTTGTAGAGGAAGTGAAAAAAGAAGTGCATAAATCTGTTAAAAAAATCGGGCAGCTGGCTGTTTCTGATCTGGGAATAATCGGGTTTGACCCGAAATTAATTCAGCTTCTGGGAAGGCTGAAATTTAGGACCAGCTATGGACAAAATGTATTAATCCATTCAATTGAAGTCGCGCGTTTATCAGCTTCTCTTGCATCTGAGCTTGGAGCTGATGTGGCTGTTGCGAAAAAAGCGGGAATTCTTCATGACATAGGAAAGGCGGTTGATCATGAAATTCAAGGAACTCATGTTGAAATAGGAAGGAATATTTTGAAGAAATTCGGTATTTCCGAGGAAATAATCAAAGCGATGCAATCACACCACGAAGATTATCCTTTTGAAACGACAGAGTCAGTGATAATAAGAACAGCGGATGCTATTTCCGCTTCCCGTCCGGGGGCAAGAAAAGACACGCTGGAAAATTATCTGAAGCGTCTTAAAGAGCTTGAAGATATTGCGAATGCGTTTGACGAGGTTGAAAAATGTTACGCGATTCAGGCAGGGCGGGAAATAAGAGTTTTTGTCACTCCTGAAAAAATTGATGATCTGGAGTCAACTAAACTCTCCAAAAAAATTGCTGATAATATTGAGGATACTTTGAATTATCCGGGCGAAATTAAAGTGCATGTGATTAGGGAGATGAGGGCGGTGGAGTATGCGAGGTAGATTTGAATTGTGAATAAATATTATTCTGAAATAAGCCCATCCTTGTCATTCCGGAAAATTTCGGAACGTAGCGGAGAAATTTGTCTGGAATCCAGTAAATCTTAATAAACAATATTTTTTGTATAGTTTTGTAAAGTGAGATAAACTGGATTCCAGATATTTTTTCTTCCGCTATCGCTTCAGAAAAAATTCTGGGATGACAATAAAAAAGGTTTTTTTATGCGTTTTAATTTTTTAAGTTAAATATTATGAGTGAAACTATATTTCCGGAAGATCAGGAGAAAGAAACAGAAACAGGAATATATATGTCAAATTTTGACAAATTGGCTGAAATGACGGAAGGAAGAAAAGTTGATATTGATCCAAAACTTAGAAGTGAGATCACCGGAGAATTTTTAGGCAGATTTGCTCAGGGAGGAAAAACACAAAGCGAAATAGTTAAAGAGCTTATTGAAGAGCATTCTGATGTTGAAGTATTAAGACCATATGTACAGCTGAGTCGTGAATAAGATTTTAAATATTTATTGCAGTCTTTCCGTAAAGAATTATTTTTGTTGGCTCCAGTCTCCTGACTGGAGTCTCTTGTGCAAATATAAATCATAACTATGCCTGCGTAAGATAAAGATCGTAATTGATAGAATTGTCTAGCAGAGTTTAACAACAGGATCTAGTCAGGAGACTGGAGCCAATGAAAGTCTAAAACAAAATATTCTATTTATAATTAATTGTTTTTTTATGGAAGAAGAAAAATATATAACCAAAAAAGGTGAAGAAATTAATATAATCATTGATTCGGTAAAGGATGATTTTCATTCTGATGATTGGTCTATTATTATTGATGCTAAAGAAGTGATGAAAAAAAATGGAGTATAAATTAACATTTGAGGCTAGAAATTATAGCCGTGATTCCGTGGAATTATCAGAAAAAAGTTTAAAGATTTAGCTGTAGTTATGTATAAGATTAAATTAGAAAAAGATTCAGATAATTTTTAAAAAATCCGTATAATTAGAGAGGTGGAAATTGAAAATCATGGCAACATAGATAACTATATTAAAACAAAGAAAAGGGAGCTAGAAGAACTTGTTAAATAGATGGTTTATTTTGCAATGTATAAAAGATTCTGAAATAAATTTTAGTGTGGTAAATAAATCAGGCGTTGTTAATAAATATTACTATGAATATCTTATTTTTCGGTGATCTTGTCGGGAAGCCGGCAAGGATGGCTTTGAAAAAAATCTTGCCTGTTTATAAAGAAAAGTATAAAATTGATTTGGTTATTGCCAATGGCGATAATTTGGCGCATGGAAAGGGAGTGACAGGGAAAACAGTTGAAGAAATAATAAAATATGGAGTTGATGTTGTGACTTGTGGCGATCATACCTGGGATAATTTAAAACAAGCAAAGGAAATTTTGGAAGACGGGAAATATAATTTTATCTGCCCGGCAAATTTACCGGCGGTTGATTATAAAAAAGGGTACAAAATAATAGAGATTTGTTCAAAAAATGTTTTGATCATAAATTTGGTTGGCAGGGTGTTTTTTCAGAAATATCCGGATTGTCCCTTTAGAACTGCTGATAAAATAATAGAAGAGAATAAAAACAAGTTTGATATTGCTGTTATTGATTTTCATTGTGAAGCAACAAGCGAAAAAAAAGCGATGGGCTTTTATTTAAATTCAAAAGTGTCTGTTGTTCTGGGGACGCACACTCATGTTCAAACAGCGGACGAAGAGATACTAAACGGGAGAACCGCTTATATCTCAGATGTTGGAATGGTTGGACCTTATGATTCTATCTTAGGATGCAGGAAAGATATTGTCGTAGAACAAATGCTTGCACAAATTCCTTTTAAGTATAAACTTAGTGACGATAATAATGTTTTAGCCAATGCTGTTATTATTGAAGTAGATGATGAAAATGGAAAAGCGAGAAAAATAAAACGGATTAATGAAGTTGTGGAGATTTAAATTTAGACAATAATACTTTTTTAAAAATTTGCCTTATTTTAGACATTTGCTATAATTAAGTTGTATTAATTAAATCGCTATATTGTTAAATTACCAGCTGTTAATGAAATGATGACAATATGACAATCTGACAATCTGACAATCTGGTGACGTGATATTAACTCTAACCATATTAAGAAAGGGGGTGGAATAAATGACAAAAGATGAAATCGTAAGTGCCGTAGCGGCAAAAACAGACATTTCTAAAAAAGACACTGAAAGTGTTGTTAACGCTGTCTTAGAAACAATTGAAAAAGCGTTAACTGAAGGCGAAAAAATTACTTTTACCGGATTTGGAACTTTTTCTGTAAGCAGAAGAGAAGCGAGAACAGGAGTAAATCCTCAACACCCGGAGCAAAAAATTCAGATTCCAGCTATGAATGTTCCAAAGTTCAAAGCAGGAAAGAGCTTGAAAGACGCAATAAGATAAATTTAGTCAGATTTTTCAAAAATCCCCAACATATGAGAGATTGTGTTAGGGGTTTTTGTTTGGATTGATAATGACACAATTATGATTAAATGTTATTATATTAATATTAGGACTTATATGTTTGGAGTGTCAAACGAGCGATAGCGGAGTTTGACTTGAAAAAAAACATTAAATTTTGCTTTCAAATAGAACTTTGCTATCGCTCGTTCTATGCTCCAAGGCGTGGTGAGATTGAAATGCGTAAATCCTAAGTATGTTAAAATATTAATATAGACTATGAATATAGCGATAGACGCGAGAAGTTTGGAAGGAGCGAAAACCGGAGTTGGGAGATATTTATCTAATTTGCTTAGATACTGGAAAAATAACAAAGAGCATAAATTCACTCTTTATTTCAAAGACAATTTACCTGACGATGATTTGTTGAAAAGCGGCAATTTCACAAAAAAGTTATTAAATAATCCATTCGGATTTTCCAGTAATTTTTTCTTTCAACATTTTCTTCTGCCTTATCATTTGAAAAGAGATAAAGTTGATTTTTTCTTTTCGCCGTTTTATCTAAAACCGTTTTATTGTCCCGTGAAATCTTCCGTTGTTTTGCATGATATTTCTTATGAAGCGCATCCGGAGTGGTTCAATTATAAAAACAGGTTTATTTTAAAAACGCTGTCAAAATTTTCAGCAAAGAGCGCAGACGCTATTTTTACTGTTTCGGATTATAGCAAAAGCGAAATTATAAAATATTATAATATAAATTCTGATAAAATTACCGTGACGCATTTGGCGCCTGATGAAAGTTTCAGAAGAATAGACGATTTGGAAAAATTGGAATCTGTGGAGGAAAAGTACGGTATTAGTAACAAGTTTATTTTATGTATCGGTTCAATGTTTAATCGCCGGCATATTCCGGAAATTATTGAAGCGTTTGAAAGGGTAGCTGGAAAAAGTAGTGATTATCAACTTCTAATAATCGGGAAAAACCATACGCATCCGTTTATAGATATAAAGAGTAAAATAAAAACCGCCAATGAAAATCTTGGCAGAGAAGCAATTATCCAGTTTGATTTTGTAGATGAAGATGAATTATTTGCTCTTTACAGTTTTTGTGAAATTAATATCTATTTGTCCAATTATGAAGGATTCGGTTTGCCTGTAATTGAAGCGCAGTTTTTTGGCAAGCCGGTAATAACAAGCCATAATAGTTCTTTGATAGAGGTAGGAGATGACACAGTTGAATTTGTTAAGAATAATACGGTTGAAGAAATTTATAAAAGTTTGGAAAAAGTAATTTCTGACGAGAATTACAGAAAGGATCTGATCAAACGTGGCGAGGAAAATATAAAAAGATTTAGCTGGGAAAAGTGCGCGGGGGAGACGATAGAAAAAGTAGAAAGTATTTAGTATTAAGTATTAAGCGGAAAGCCATTGTTGGTTCCATAGTCCGAAACGGAGCGTAGCGAAGTGAGGCTGTGGAACCCAGATGCAAGTTGTTACCTATGTTTCTCAAAACTTTTTGTCATCTCGATAGGAGCGATAGTCCCGAATACTCGGGACTCCGTTCCATTTCGAAAATGACAAAATTAAGTTTGTTTTGCGCTCCATATTTTCAAATAAAAAAAAGAAAGGCAGAGCATTTTAACTTTCTTGAAACCGGTGCCTGTTCTGTTTGTATTATTTTCTTAATGCAAATAATACTGTTGTTACCAGTGGAAGGTTATTGCTGTCGGATCTGTTGCAATTTCTATCATAATTGCAATAGTTAGCAATATTGTTCCAACAATTCCAATTTTTGTTATTATTGTCATAGCTATTCACTCTATCACAAAATCAAACCTATGTCAATCCCAAACCCCAAAATAGCCATTGTTCACGATTTTCTGACCTACTTCGGTGGAGCGGAGAGAGTTTTGATGTCTTTGCATAAATTATATCCGAAGGCGCCAATCTATACTTTATTGTACGATGAGAAAAAAATGAAGAGATATTTTCCGGAGGCGAAGATAAGAACTTCGTTTATAAATAAATTTTCGAAGTCTATCAGGAAAAGAAAAAAGTATCTTTTGCCGTTTTTTCCAACTGCGGCGGAAACATTTGACTTGCGGGAGTTTGACATTGTCATTTCCAGTTCCAGTTCATTTGTGAAAGGAATAATTACCAAACCGAAAACAGTTCATATTTGTTATTGCCACACGCCAACCAGATTTTTATGGGATTGGCATTATAATTATCTCAAAGAAAATAAAGTTGGAAGATTAAAAAAGATTTTTTTAATTCCGCTTTTGCACTATTTAAGAATGTGGGACAAAACAGCTGCGGAGAGGGTTGATTATTTTATTGCCAATTCGGAAAATACTGAGAGGAGAATTAAAAAATTTTATAATCGAGAAAGCAAAGTGATTTATCCGCCAGTAGACATTAGCCGTAGGGGCGGGTCGCGACCCGCCCCTACGGCGCTCGCAATGACAGATATAAATAAAAACTATTTCCTCATCGTTTCTCGTTTAACCCCTTATAAAAAAATTGATATTGCAATTGAAGCATTTAATAAATTGGAATTGCCATTGGTTATTATCGGTGATGGTGGGGATAGGAAAAGGTTGGAAAAAATGGCGGAGAATAATATTAAATTTTTAGGATTTCAACTGGAAGAAAAAATTGCGGAATATTATCAAAATTGCCAAGCGTTTATTTTCCCCGGAGAAGATGATTTTGGCATAACTCCGGTTGAGGCGATGTCATTTGGCAAGCCGGTTCTCGCTTACCGAAAAGGAGGCGCGCTGGAAACGATAATTGAAGGCGAGACAGGGGAATTTTTTGATGATCCAATTCCGGAAATCTTGGCAGATGGCGTGAGAAGAATAAAGAATAACTGTGATGATTATGATGTGGAAAAAATTAAGAAACAGGCAGAGAAGTTTTCGGAGGAAAAGTTTGAAGGAAAGATGAGGGAATTTGTGGAGAAAATATATATAGTCTAATCCAAATATAATTAGCTACTTTATTTCAATAATCTCTCTTGTCGTTCCTGTGAAGACGGGAATCCATGTGAAGTTTTATTAGTCATTATTTTTATAACAAAAGTGATGCAAACAAATTAAAAGTGGCGTTTTGTGATATTTCAACTATTATAATGATATTTTAAAACTGATGATATTTCACCTGAATTCCTGCCTCTGCAGGAATGACATCAACATTTGTTTGTTGGCAATATGTTTCGGCAATATTTGCCCTACTCAAAAAAATATGCTAAATTAAACTTATAATAAGCATAGAATTATGTTCTTAAAAGATACAATTATAGGGAATGAAAGAATTGCTGAAATGTTAGAGAAGAATTATAAAGCAGACAAACTTTCTCACGCTTATTTATTTGAAGGTCCGGAGCATATTGGCAAAAAAATACTTGCTTTGGCTTTTTGCCGGTTGCTTCTGGATGATAATAAAAAAAATATTTTGGAAAATCCAGATTTAATGGTTCTAAATCCATCCGATAGTGATAAGCAAATAACTATTGGGAAAATAAGAGAACTTGAAAAAATCTTGGGATTATATCCTTACTGCTCAAAATACAAGATAGCGATCATAGAACAAGCGGAAAAAATGAATAAAGCAGCTGCAAATGCGCTCCTAAAAACTCTGGAGGAACCGAGTGGAACAACGATACTGTTGCTTCTTTCGTCTGATTCTAAAAATATGCCGGATACGATAAAATCCAGATGCCGAAGAATAAAATTCCTGCCGGTGAAAAAAGAACTACTTAGAGAATTTTTAAAAGATAAAATTAGAGAAAAGTCAGAAGTGGAAAGAATTATAGAAATATCAGGATATAAACCAGGAAAAATAATTGAGTTTTTGAAAGATAGAAAAAAGATTAGCACGGCGATAGAAGTCATAAACGAATTCGCGGCTGTTATTAAAAAAAATGAAAATGATAAAATCAGTGAAGCAGAAAAGATTTCAAAAAATGAAATAGATGATATTACGAATATGCTTGATCTTTGGGCTATTTATTGCCGAAAGCTTTTAGTGAAAAAATACGAAACTTGTGATGATGGTAAAAAAGAATATTTAACAGAGATTGTTGCCAGAATTAACCTAATAAACAAAACAAAGAAAGATATTTTGTCAAAGAATATAAATATTAGACTGGCAATTGAGAATTTACTTTTGCGGATATAATAGTATTATTCTAAATCCACCATTTTTTATCATCCCGAAGGAGGTGCGACTGAGGGATCTGAGAGTCGGATAAATATAATTGTTCTGTTTGCATAGTATCATTTATAGATTTTTCACTCCACGAAGTTTATCCCAATGAAGATTGGGGTTTCGCTCCGTTCCGTTTCGCAATGACAAATTGGATTAGGAAATTTAGAATAATATCATTACATAATCTGCTTACCACAAATATTATGAACGAAAAAATAAATAAAATATTAGCATTAGTGCTTCTTATAATCGTAACAGTTTCTTTTAGCGGTTGTCTTAATTTGTCCAAAAAAGAAGAGGGAGGAAAAAAGGAAATTGTTATTAATGATCATCAAGGCGTTTTTAAATCTGTGGACGGCGGAAAAACATGGGAGCATAAAGTTAAAATTGAGGGCGAGGGCGGAGGCTTAATTGACGGCGTTAAAATTTCAAGTATGGTGATGGATCCGAACGATAGCAGTATTCTGTATCTTGGAACTGCCAGTAGCGGATTGTATAAATCAGAAAACGGAGCTGATTCGTGGAAAAAAATAACTGACGAAAATGATATTTTGAGCGAGACAATCGTAATTAATGATATTGCCATTGAAAAGGGAAATTCAAATATAATTTATCTGGCGACTTTGAATAATGGAAAAGGGGAATTGTTAAAATCAGAAGACGGCGGGAAAAGCTGGAACAAATCGCATATTATTGCTCAGGCTGGCAAAGCGGTAACTGCCGTTGCGATAGATCCGATTTTTAGCAATGTTATCTATATCGGAACCGGGCAAAATGGATTTATAAAAAGCGAAGATAAAGGAAAAACTTGGGTTACTTTATATTGGTTTGGAGCTAAAATAATAGATATTTTTGTTGATTTTAGAAATAATCAAGGTATTATTGTAAGAACTGCAAATGATATTCTAAAGTCTATAGACGGAGGAATAGAATGGGAGAGTTTAGCGACAAATATCAATGGTTCTTCAGGAGTGTCAGTTAGTTTTGCGGCAATAAGTTCCATAACAATGGACAAGCATAATCCATTTATAATTTATATTAATTATCTGAATTTAATATTAAGGACTGAAGACGGAGGTGAAACATGGGAAAGGCTAAATACGCTTACTCCTTCAAAAACAGCGGTTGGCACAATACCGCAGATCAAGCAGATCGGAATAATCAACAACATTATATATTACGGAGCGGGGAATGTACTGTATAAAAGTGATAACAAGGGAACGAGCTGGTCAAGTTATGATATTCCGATTAAGGGAGATGTCCGCTATACTATGAGTGATTATACAAATCAAGATGTGATTTATGTCGGGTCTTTCTATACCCCTCCACCGCCGCCAAAGAAAAAGAAAAATCCGTTCTTTCCTTTTTGATTAATTTTAATATAAATATAAATAAATATTATGGAAAAAATAATAAAACAACTGGAAGAAGGACTTGAGAAAAATAATGATCATTTTAAAAGCGATGTTTCAGCATTAAGCATTGGCAGGGCAACGCCGTTTCTTGTGGAAGACATTATGGTTGATTATTACGGAACACCTACACTATTAAAACAGGTCTCAACGATTAGTGTTCCCGATCCAAGAACAATTATGATTCAGCCATGGGACAAGGGACAGCTAAAAGAAATTGAAAAAGCAATTAATATGGCTCAACTTGGATTTAATCCTATGAATGACGGGGATGTGATCAGGATCACAATTCCTCAGCCAACTGAAGAAGGAAGAAAAGATATGGTAAAGCGTCTTCATGAAATTCTTGAAAAAGCAAGAGTATCCGCGCGAAGTATCAGAGAAGAAGCAATGAGAGAAATAAAGAATATGGAAAAAGATAATCTGATTGGCGAGGATGAACGGTTTACCAAACAAGATAAAATACAAAAAATAGTTGATGAATATAATAAAAAGCTGGAAGAGAAAATGAAAGGGAAAGAAAAGGAGATAATGACAGTATAGGAAAATCAGCAGAGCTACTTAATATTTAATACTAATTTATGATTTTAACCACAATAATTCTATTCCTGTTAATTCTTGGCGTGATCGTTTTTGTTCACGAGTTGGGTCATTTTATGATGGCGAAACTTTATGATGTGAAAGTTGAAGAGTTTGCGCTTGGTTTCCCTCCCAGAATTGCCAGTTTTAAAAAAGGAGAAACAGAATATTCACTGAATAGTGTGCCTCTCGGCGGGTATTGTAAGATTATGGGTGAAGATGGAGAAGAAAAAAATAATCCGAGAAGTTTCGGGTCAAAAAGTGTCGGTAAAAGATTTTTAATTCTTTCCGCGGGAGTGATAATGAATTTTGTTCTGGCGTTTGTAATTTTCAGCGTGATTTTTACGGCTGGTTTTCCGCAAAATGTTACGAACGAAAATTTATCAATTGTTAAATCCGACAGATATGATGCTTCTGGAGTTAGCGGTATGGCACAAATGGAAGGTACGAAAAGTGTAAAAGACATTAAAGTTCAAATCTCTGAGATTGTGAAAGATGCTCCGGCTGACAAAGCGGGGCTTGAAACCGGAGACACAATCGTGAAAGCTGGCAAAAAAGAGATTACAAGTATAGAAGATTTGCAAAATTACACTGAAGAAAATCTTGGCAAGCCGATTACCCTTAGTATTCTACGCGGAGAAGAAAATATTACAAAAGAAATAACTCCGCGTATGGAATATCCGAACGGTGAAGGCGCGATGGGAATTTCTCTCATTAAAACCGCAGTTGTTTCTTATGCTCCACTGGAAGCGATAAAGAAAGGATATGAGTACACGGTTCATTTAACAATATTTATAATTATGGCGTTCGCTACTGTTATTTGGGGGCTTATCACGACGGGGAAAACAGCTGCGGAAGTTTCCGGTCCGGTTGGGATCGCGATAATGACACAGCAGGCGGCATCAATGGGATTTATGACTATTTTGCATTTTACCGCTCTGATTAGCGTTAATCTCGCGATTATCAACGCTATTCCTTTTCCAGCGCTTGATGGTGGAAGATTACTGTTTTTAATGGTGGAAAAAATAAAAGGTTCTCCGATCAATCAAAAATGGGAAGCAAAAGCGAACAATGCCGGATTTGCGCTTTTGATGCTCTTGATGGTAGTTGTAACTTTTAAAGATATTGTGAAGTTTGATCTGTGGGGGAAGGTGATGGGGCTGCTGGGGTGATAAACAGACTCACTGATAAGACTGTTGGAAGATATGAGATTGAAAAACATTTGAGAGAAAAACTTGGTGGAGACATTGAGATATGTCAGTAATTCGTAGAAAATTTGAATTATCTGAAACCTGCTATATTTGGCGGGTTTTTAATTGATTTTATGCTTCTTTTGTGCTATTCTACACTTAACAAGTGAAGAGTTGGCGCAATCTTTCATAAATAAATTTGAGACCCTTCAAAAAATTGTGTCTGACAGGTATAATTAAGATCTAATTATCTAA
>CAZBCK010000031.1:0-11614 GCA_964490635.1 uncultured Candidatus Saccharibacteria bacterium
TTCCGTCATTTCTATCACTACTCCTCTGTTTTTTTCTATTGTACCTCCCTTTGAATTTTCTTCAGGGGTGGTTTTTTATTTGGTATAAACTTTTGGAGTTCAGATTTTAATCTGTAAATTTACAGGTTGAAACCTGAACTCCAGATTAAATCATGGAACCTTTGCGAAAGTAAGGACGAATTGACACTTCCTGACTTTCGTCAGGATTCCATAAAATATATCTATCAAACAAAAAACCACCTTGAAGAAAAATTCTTCTAAACAAATTTTTGAAAAGAACAGTATAATAAGCATTAAAGCCTATCCTCCCTCCTTATACTACAACGGTAGTATAGAAATAGTGATTTGTCAATCCCGTTCCCCAGATTTTTTTATCTTATTTTTTTATAAATATCTTTGCGATGTCCGATAACAACAAACTTCACTTTGCGGTAAATCTGAATATTCTTATATCGTGTTGTTTCTTGGTCTATACTGCAACGCTTCCGCCACATGGGCGCTGGTAATCTTTTCTTTATTTTCCAGATCGGCAATCGTTCGGGCAAGCTTCAGGATTTTATAATATGACCTTGCGCTTAAATGAAACTGACTGATCGCCGTCTTGAGAATTCCCAGCGTTTCTTCACCGATTTTACAGAAATCTTTTGTGTCTTGCGAACTCATTTCGGAATTGGAAATAATTTTTTTATTTTTAAATCTTTCTCGCTGGAGCGCGCGCGCTTTTTCTACTCGTTCTCTGATCAATTTTGATGACTCTGACAGTTTATCCGTGGAAAGTTTTTCAAATTTAATTCGTGGAACTTCAATGTGCAGATCTATCCTATCAATCAAAGGACCGGAGATTTTCTTTTGATATTTTATGATCTGGGAAGGAGAACAAGAGCAGTCACGGTCAGGATCAGTTAAATATCCGCAAGGGCACGGGTTCATACTGGCGATCAAACTGAACTTTGCTGGAAAAGTAAGCGTGCCTTGCGCGCGGTTGATTGTAACAACTCCGTCTTCCAGCGGTTGACGCAAGCTTTCCAGATTGGCGCGCGGAAATTCCGGCAGTTCGTCCAAAAACAAAACTCCGCGGTGAGCCAGACTGATTTCTCCCGGCTTGGGAAATTGTCCGCCTCCGATCAAAGAAGGAGTGCTGGCGCTATGATGGGGTGTTCTAAAAGGGCGAATACTGATTAGCGGTTTATCGCTTGGCAGCATTCCGGCGATGCTGTATATTTTTGTGACTTCCAGCGCTTCTTCTTTTGTCATTCTGGGAAGTATTGTTGGAACTGCTTTCGCCAGAAGGGTTTTTCCTGTTCCGGGCGGTCCGTTCATTAGGACATTGTGTCCGCCGCTTGCTGCGATTTCCAGCGCTCTTTTTACATATTCCTGTCCTTTTATATAAGCCATATCAACCGAAAAGTCCGTCTGTTCGTCAAGCTCATCAATATCATGAACTTTAGCCGCCTCTATGATTTTTATCCCATTGAGATGATCAATTATTTGCGCCAGATTTTCAACGGGGATTATTTGGACTCCTTCAACCAAACTTGCTTCATGCTCATTTACTTTCGGAACATATAATTTCCGGTACCCTTTCTTTTTTGCGTAAATTGCGATCGGAAGCGCTCCGTTAGTGTGTCTCAATTGTCCGTCAAGCGCGAGCTCGCCGACAAATAAACTGTCTTTCAATTCCGCGTTAACCTGTTTTGTTGCGATAAGAATTCCAATAGCAATTGGCAGATCATAGGCGGGACCTTCTTTTTTTATGTCCGCGGGAGCGAGATTTATGGTAATTCTCGTTGTCGGATAGATGCAGCCGGAATTTTTTACGGCCGAACGCACTCTCTCTTTT
The DNA here is from genome assembly GCA_964490635.1 of uncultured Candidatus Saccharibacteria bacterium. Taxonomy (GTDB): domain Bacteria; phylum Patescibacteriota; class Minisyncoccia; order JAHIHE01; family JAGLIN01; genus JAYEHC01. The sequence goes on from CAZBCK010000031.1 coordinate 1,841, forward strand.
GATTCCTGTACAGCTGTATCCGGGAGTCCGACCACTGTGATCGCGCCCAGTCCCGGACTGATGTCCAATTCCACTTCAACCGGTTCGCAATCCAGTCCGATTACCGCGCATGAATTTACCTTTGAAAGCATATTTATTATTTATATTTGTTTAGTTTAACAATATATATGTCATTGCGAGAAGCCTAAATGAATGCAGTGAATGAGAAGGCGACGAAGCAATTCTGTGATTATCCGTTGGTTCCAGTCTTCTAACTGGAGCTTGTTGTTTAGTCATCTAAACAATTCTATCAATTACAATCTTTATTTTACGCAGGCGTAGTTACAATTTGTGTTTGAACAAGGGGCTCCAGCCAGAAGACTGGAGCTAACAATGAGAAGCAATCCCGTAATTAAACTCCTTGCGCGTAGTTACGGGATTGCCATATTTCGTTCCACTTCGTTTCGCTATCGTTCCACTTCGCTCGCAATGACAATAAAATTTAGGCATTTTGTAACTCAAACTAATTACAACTATTGCTATCATCAGTCTACCAATTTCAGCGTTGACAGCATATTATTGTATAGTTTTGTGTCTTCTTCTTTCCGGTTTCCAAAATATTCAATTTGGATAATATATGATTTATGATAGATATAATTTCTCAACGGATTATTCTTATTTTGCAGAACTATTCTTTCATTGACGACAACTCTTTCATATTCTTCATTTTTTTTACTGTTATCTTTTGTAACTTCTCTGTCCCAAATAAAAATTGAAATTTTTGATTCATCGTTAATATTAAAATCTATCATTTGTTGAACTTTTTCCTTGCTGTCGTTCTCTGTATCGTTTATGCTTGGATCTGAAATATCATCCGGATATTTAATTTCAAACCCATATTTTTTATTCTTATAAATATTCCAACTTGCTGTTTTTTTTGCCGGTTCCAGTTTTCTCAGTTCCTGATAATCTCTATCGGCGGTTAAATATAAAACCGTGCTTGTTATTACCACAGCGCAAATGACAAAAATAACCGCTAGGGATATTTTTGATAAAGAGACTAATGATAGTTTTTTCATATTTTTGAATCATGGCTTAGTTCGGTTTTTATTTCCTATTTTTATTATACCGCACATTCGTGTAAAAATAAATAGTTCAGCAAAATAAATTTGGCAGATCGTCTTTTTGCTATATTTGAAATATTAAACAAACAGGGAGAGATAAGAAATTGTTCTTTTGAAAAAAAACAAATTTACTTTGAACGGTGTTATAATTTGACTTTTTATCCAAGCTGTTTCAGGTTCAAGCGAGGGCTTGAATCTACCCATTATATAATTAAAAGGAAGAAATCCCAAAGCTGTCAAAATTATGCGCCTATTTTTTTGACTACTTCCAATCGTATGCTAGAATTGAATTATGCAAATACCAAAGGAAGTACAATCTATCACAGAGAAAATAGAAAAGCGCGGGTTTGAGGCTTATATTGTCGGCGGGTGCGTGCGGGATTTTTTGCTGGACAAAAATCCTAAGGATTGGGATATAACAACAAATGCTAAACCGGAAGAAATTCAGAAAATATTTCCAGCTAGTTTTTATAACAATAAATTTGGCACGGTAACAGTTGTGAATAGAGATGCGGAAAATGAAAATTCAAGAAATATAGAAATTACCACTTACAGAGTTGATACTGGCTATAGTGACAAGCGACATCCGGATAAAATTGAGTTCACTCCGAATTTAAAAGACGATTTGGCAAGGCGGGATTTTACGATAAACGCAATGGCAATGCGAGTAGAAAGTAGAAAGTTGAAAGTTGAAAATCAAGGAATTATCCAGTGGAGCGGAAAGATTATTGATTTGTTCGGCGGACAGAAAGATTTGGAAAATAAAATTATTCGGGCGGTTGGCAATGCCGACGAAAGATTCGGCGAAGACGCTTTGCGAATGCTGCGCGCAGTCCGGTTTTCTTCGGAGCTGGATTTTGAGATAGAAAAAAATACTTTTAAGGCTGTTAAAAAAAATAGCGGATTATTAAAATTTGTTTCGCAGGAAAGAATCAGGGACGAACTGGAAAAAATCATTCTATCCGACAAACCGTCTGAGGGAATTGAACTTCTCCGAAAATCAGGATTGCTGAAGTATATTATTCCCGAACTTGAACTGGGAGTCGGTGTTAGCCAAAATCACCATCACATTTACACGATTTACGAACACTGCCTTTTGTCATTAAAATATTGTCCGAGCAAAAAACTTGAGGTGCGCTTGGCATCGCTCTTGCATGATATTGCCAAGCCGCAAACAAAATCTGGTACGGGTCCGAATAGCACTTTTTATAATCATGATTTTGTCGGCGCCAAATTTTCTAAAAGAATTCTGAAGCGTCTCAAGTTTTCCGGGAAAACTGTTGATAAAATTTCCCTGCTGGTCAAAAACCATATGTTCTATTATAATGTGGACGAGGTTTCCGAAGCGGGAGTGAGGCGACTGATTAGAAGAACAGGAAAAGAAAATCTGAAAGATCTGATGGATCTGCGAATCGCGGACCGGCTCGGAAGCGGAGTGCCGAAAGCAAAACCATATAAATTGCGTCATCTTGAATATCTTATTGAAAAAGTAAGCAAAGACCCGATCTCGCCCAAAATGCTGAAAGTGAATGGACAGGATATTATAAAGATTCTGAATATTAAACCAAGTCCAAAGATTGGCGCGATTTTGAAAGTTCTATTATCCGAAGTCATTGAGGACCCATCAAAAAATACAAAGGAATATCTTGAAAAAAGAGTTCGGGAGTTGAATAAATTATCGCCGGAAGAGATTAAACAAAGCGAGAAAACTATTGAAGAGAAAAAAGAAGAGGAGGATTTGAAAGATAAAGAAAAGTTTTGGGTAAAATAATAATTTGTCCTCGTAGTTCAACGGATAGAACAAGGGATTCCTAATCCCTAGATGAAGGTTCGATTCCTTCCGAGGACACGGAATCGTATAACGCATAGCGTATAACACATAACAGGTCACATGCTATACGCTATGCGTTATACAACATGGGCCATTAGCTCAGTTGGCTAGAGCGCTTCCATGGCATGGAAGAGGTCAAGGGTTCAAGTCCCTTATGGTCCACCAGAAAGTATGTTATACTGTAAATATAAATAGCATAAACATTATGAATTATCCCATTTTCATTATTCCAATCATAGTTGGTTGTGTCACGCAGTTCACAAAATTTTTATTTCTTGCGACAAAAAGTAAGAAATTAAAACTTAAAAATCTGTTCGGACCGGGGCATATGCCTTCGGCGCATACCGCTTTTGTTGTTTCTCTTGCAACAACAGTTTTTTATTTTGACGGCGTGTTTTCGACAACTTTCGCTGTTAGCGTTGTTTTGGCTTATGTAGTTATTTATGATGCTGTGAATATCAGAACAAATATTGGTTATAATGGGAAAATCGTTAATCAACTGATCAAAGAAATTCCGAATATTGAAAAAGAAAAATACCCGAAATTAAGAGAAGTGGTTGGACATAAACCGGAAGAGGTGTTTGTTGGAGCTGTCTTTGGATTTGTATTGAGTATTTTGTTGATTTTGATGTTGTTTTAAATGTCATTGCGAGAAGCCCGAGTGAACGCAGTTCACGAGAAGGCGGCGAAGCAATCCCGTAATTAAATTCTTTGTGTGTAGTTACAGGATTGCTTCAAAATTTCATTCCGCTATCGTTCCGCTTTATTTTTCGCAATGACAAATAAGTTTACATGTAACTGTTGACTCCAGTCTTCTGACTGGAGTCTTTTGTCTAAACATAAATTGTAACTATGATTGTGTAAGATAAAGATTATAATTAATAGGATTGCTCGGAAGATTGAACAATAAACTCTAGTCAGAAGACTGAAGCTAACGATTGGGATTCCAGATAAATTTCTCCAAAACTTTCTGGAATGACAAATCAAAATAAATTCCTAATTTTTCTAAAAACTTTATACGCATAATATTTTTTCCAATTAAAGATCAAATCATAAGCCCCAATATAATTTTTCTCTTCTCTGTCAAACCCTTTTTTGAATCTCGTAATCCCGCTCCAGCTGTTTTTGACTTTATGAACTTTTGACTTTACAGATTTCTGACTTTCTTCTATTCCCCAAAAATCATAGGACTTGCATCCTGTTTTTTTTGCGTCTAAGATCTGACGCCATTGCAAAAGATACGGCGCCATTACATTTCTATGCTCGCTGGAAGAAGCGCCGTGGAGATAAACGCAAAAATCGCCAAAAGACAGAACGATATTTGCGGCAATGGTTTTATTTTTATATTCGGCAAGATATAATTTTGCCTGAAGGTAGCATAAATTATTTTTCTCTTGAAAGTTCCTCCTTTGGAAAAGGGGGTCAGGGGGATTTCCGGAAGAATGTTTTTTACTTAAACTCTCCAGCATTTTCCAATAATAATTTTTATTATGCGACGCAAATTTATCTCGTCTGGATGTTTCTTCCACTAACTTCCAAAAATTGTTAAAACATTCGGTATTCGGTATTCGGTATTCGGTATTTATAATCTTTACCCCTTTCCTTTCCGCTAGTCTAATATTGTATCTTGTTTTCGGTTTCATTTTTTTTAACAGCTCTTCTTCGGATTTTGTTAGATCTAAAATCAAAGTATTTCTTGGCTGAATTTCATTTGATGATTTTTTGAAATTTTTTGAAATATCCCACCTGGCTTTTCCTAAAGGGGGAGGGACACCTTGTTTTTGATTCATTTCGATTGGTGGATCAATTTTCAAAAACATTGTCTTCTCTTCTCTGCCAATTTTCTTAATTTTTTCTATTAAAAAATCTACAATGTCTGATCTTTGAACTTTTGACTTTATGAACTTTTGACTTATTACCGGTCCTCTCGGACAATATAAATAACTTTGCTTAAACGGCAAGTCGTATTTTATTACTAGGGCTGCCGCCAACAAATTGTCGCTTGATACTCGATATTTAATACTAGTTGTTTCTTTATTATTTTCTCTAAAGTCATTATTAATAACACCAACTCTTAATATCTTTCTGCCAACATTTTTCTGAAACTCTCCCCATTCCCACGCTTGTAAAAAACTCCCCGAATCGTTTTCGGTTATGAATTTATTCCAGATCTCTTTTTGATTTTCTTTGAATTGAACTATCTGCATGAGTCGTGTAATTAAAATATACCCGCCTTAAATTAACTATAATCTCAAATTCGCGTCTGCTTTTACACTTTTCCAATCTTTAATATTTTTCTTTCCAATAATATTATAATACGCCGCAACTGCGATCATTAGCGCATTGTCAGTTGTCAGATTAATATTCGGTATTCGGTATTCGGTATTCGGTATTTTTTTATTTATGGTTTCTTCCAGTTGCTTTTGCAATTCTTTATTGGCTGATACACCGCCGCCAAGTAAAATACTTTTTACTTTATATTCTCTGGCAGCTTTAATTGTTTTAGAAATTAGAACATCTATCACCGCTTGTTGAAAAGATGCAGCTATATCGGTTTGGTATTGCTCGCTGTAGAGACGAGGCATTGCCTCGTCTCTACAATTACCGCGAACTTCGTATAACACTGCCGTTTTTAATCCTGAAAAGCTAAAATTATAGTTTTTGCTATTCATCATCGGTCTGGTAAAATTGAATTTATTTCTGTCTCCTTTCTTTGCCGCTTTTTCTATTAAAGGTCCGCCAGGGTAAGCGAACCCCAAAAGTTTTGCCACTTTATCAAACGCTTCGCCTGCTGCGTCGTCAACTGTCTCCCCGATTATTTTATAGTTCAAATCTTTTTTCATTAGTACTAGTTGCGTATGCCCGCCAGAAACTATTAAACACAAGATAGGAAGTTCTGGTTTCTGTAACTCGTAATTATTTTTATCTTGACTTTTAACTTTACAGACTTTTAACTTTACAGACTTTTTTAGCCAGTTGGCATATATATGTCCTTCAAGATGATTAATTGCAACCAGCGGTTTATTCAAAGAATAAGATAACGCTTTTGCCGCGCCAACTCCGATCATCAAAGCGGGAATAAGTCCTGGACCTTTGGTGATAGCGATATAATCAATTTTATTTCTATCTATTTCTGCTTTTTGAAAAGCCCTTCTCAAAACCGGCACCATATTTTTCAAGTGCATTCTTGACGCCAAAGCAGGCACAACCCCGCCGTATTTGCTGTGCGCTTTTACTTGTGACGAGATAATATCAGACAGAATCTTAACTTTGTTCTTTTTAAATTCAACTATTGCTACCGCTGTCTCATCACACGATGTTTCAATTGCCAAAATAATCATATTAACATTTTATCATACTAACAATTTAACAATACAACATATTTTCTCTCTTTACAAATAAATAATATACTGCTAACATATTATAGTGAAAGTAAGCCGTTATTAGTTATAAGTTATCGGTCATTGGTTATTTCTGGTCCCTTCGTCTAGTGGTTAGGACGCCAGGTTTTCATCCTGGCAACAGGGGTTCGATTCCCCTAGGGACTACAATCGGGGATTTAGCAGTTGCTAACTCCCTTTTTGCGCAAAAACAAGGGAAATATTAGGGGTTTCAAATCCGGAATAATTGTAAATCAGTTTTTCAGGAAAAATCAAACCCTGTATTTTTTATTTTATTTTTAGGAATAGTTTTCACATAATTGAGCCATTTTTTCAATAAAGTCGAAAACATAAAAGGTTCAAATTTTTGAATCCCTACTTAAAAATCTGTTTTATAGGCAGGTTTTTTTGGTTGATTCTATAAAGGTTTGGTGCTATTCTATATTTGTTAAGTAAAGAGTTAAATTATATAATATATGTCTGAAGAACAAAAAAGGTTACTGGAGAAACAACTATAGAGTGTAGCAAATACGCTTCGCGGAAAAATGAATGCTGATGAGTATAAAAACTATATTCTTGGGTTTATTTTCTATAAATATCTGTCTGAAAAACTTGCACGCTATGTTGATGAAACACTTCTCGCCAGTGAAGATTTCAAATTTGCAGAGATAAAAGAAAACACCAAAAAGGGTAAAAATATTTAAAACACATAAAAGCTGGCTGTATTGGTCAGCTTGGTTTTTTCCTAAAGCCAACAGAACCTTTTTCATATTTAGTCAAGAAAGGGAAAGGCGATATTGAAAATCAAAATTCGTTTATTCTTGAAGATCTCAAAAATGTTCTTAATACAATAGAACGGACTTCAATGGGAACTGCCAGCGAAGACGATTTCAAAGGATTGTTTGATGATGTTGATCTAACTTCCACAAAACTTGGTCCACGGGAAAATCAAAAAAATGCCGTCGTGGTCGAGGTTCTTGTATTGTTAAGCGGAATAGACTTTAAGCTTGAAGACATAAAAAGCGATCTTCTTGGTGATGCGTATGAATATCTGATTGGCGAGTTTGCCGCTGGAGCGGGAAAAAAAGGAGGCGAGTTCTATACTCCTCCTCAAGTATCACGGTTAATGGCTAAAATCGTATCACAAGATAAAAAAAGAATTCGTTCAGTTTATGATCCGACTTGCGGTTCAGGTTCGTTATTGCTTCGCATTGGCGATTTCACGGAAGTAGTAAGCTATTATGGGCAAGAGCTTAACCCGACCACTTACAACCTTGCGCGAATGAGTATGATCCTACACGGAGTTCATTTTGATCGTTTTGATATTCGTCAAGGAGATACTTTGACGGAAGATATGCATGCAGACCTTAAAGCGGAAGCCCTTGTTGCCAATCTTCCTTTTTCGGCAGAATGGAAAGGTGATGACAGCGAGGAACTTAAACAAGATGATCGTTTTTCTCAATATGGACGGCTTGCGCCAAAAGGAGCGGCGGATTACGCTTTCGTCACTCATATGCTTTATCACCTTGCTGACAATGGAACAATGGCGGTTGTTTTGCCTCACGGAGCGTTATTTAGGTCGGGAGCGGAAGGAAAGATAAGAAAATATATTATTGAAAAACAAAATTATCTTGATGCGGTGATTGGTTTGCCTTCAAATCTATTTTACGGAACTTCAATTCCAGCGACAGTGCTTGTCTTTAAAAAATGCCGTCGTGATGACGAGGATATTCTTTTTATTGATGCGTCAAAAGAATTTGAGAAAAGGAAAAATCAAAATTATTTAACTGATGAAAATATTGAAAAAATTTTTAATACTTACAAAAATCGCAAGGAAATAGAAAAATATTCGCATAGAGCAAGTTTAGATGAGATTAAAGAAAATGAATTTAATCTGAATATTCCCAGATATGTTGATACATTTGAAGAGGAAGAGATTGTTGATATTTCCGAAGTGGCAAACAAACTTAAAAAACTTTACACAGATGAAGCTGGTTTGCAAAGTAAAATCGCTGAGTTTTGCGATGAATTAAAGATTGATAAACCATTTTAAGCAATATAGTTAAGTTAGAATATAAAAAGCTATATTATAATTTAATCTTGCAATTTATAATATAGTACGCTATATTATAGTTATGAAAGAATATAAAGCAGGAAAAAAGAATATTTTTGACAAAGACAAATCTCATCAATATGAGTATTTTTTGCCGTCTCTAATAAATAGACCTTTTGATATTGAAAATAAAAGGATTTTAACGACTTTAGAAGAAGCTGTAAGATTATTAGGTGAATTAAATGCCTATGGAAGTTTGATTCCCGATATTGATTTTTTTATACAAATGCATATTGTTTCAGAAGCCGTTAGCTCGTCAAAGATTGAAGGCACAAAAACCGGAATGGATGAAGCCCTTTTGTCGGTGGACGAAATTGATCCGGAGAAAAGAGACGATTGGCAAGAGGTAAACAATTACATTAGCGCGATGAATAAAGCGATTGCCAATCTGGGGCAATTACCTGTATCCGTACGACTTGTTAAAGAAACGCACAGTATTTTACTGTCGGGAGCGCGAGGTGAACATAAAATGCCCGAGGAAATTAGGACAAGCCAAAATTGGATTGGTGGCGCTTCTATTAATACCGCTCATTTTATTCCGCCGCACGAAAAACATTTACCGGAGCTACTTTCTGATTGGGAGAAATTTTGGCATAATGAAAATATACATATTCCCGTTTTAATAAAGCTGGCAATCGGACACTATCAATTTGAAACAATCCATCCATTTTTAGACGGCAACGGCCGTATTGGTCGTTTACTTATTTCTTTGCAATTAATAGAAAGGGGATTCTTAAAATATCCTGTCTTGTATATTTCAGATTTTTTTGAGACGCACAGGCAATCTTATTATGACGCTTTAAGCAAGGTAAGAACAGATAATAATTTGGATCAATGGGTTTTATTTTTTTTGGAGGGCGTTATAGAAACAGCAAAAAAATCAAAACGGACTTTTGAGAATATTATCGTCTTAAGAGAATCTTTTGAAAATAAAATTTCCACATTAGGAAGGAAGACACAGCGCGGGCGAAAGTTACTGATGTATTTATTTTCTGATCCTGTGGTGAAGATTAAAGATGTTGAAAAATATTTGGAGGTAAATTATGCCACGGCTAACAGTCTTGTGGGAGATTTTGTAAATCTCGGAATTTTGAAGGAGAAAACAGGTTTTTCAAGAAATCGTCTTTTCGGTATGGATGATTATATAAAATTATTTAGGAAATAATTGTGCCAATAAAGACCAAACAATTAGAAAATAAAAAAATACCGAAATTGCGTTTTTCGGGGTTTTGTGGTGAGTGGGAGGAGAAAAGGTTGGGGGAATTGGGTGAATTTTTAGGAGGAGGAACGCCTAGTAAAAAAAGAGATGGACGATTTATTTGAATGGCTGAAGGAAAGGCAAGAAAA
>CAZBCK010000032.1:0-2660 GCA_964490635.1 uncultured Candidatus Saccharibacteria bacterium
CTTTATTAAGCATCATACTGCTATTATATCATAGGTGATGATGGTCTAGAGCCTTAACAGATTATCTTCAGCTCATAACTAATGATCTATAACAAATAACATTTTCAAATTCTGTTATGGGTTATATACCATTAGTTGTATGGTTAATTTTGTGGACCCGGGGGGATTCGAACTCCCGACCTCTGCAATGCGAATGCAGCGCTCTAGCCAACTGAGCTACGGGCCCGTGAATTAGAAATTTGAATTTAGAATTTAGAATAAATTTTAAATAACTGAGTTCTTAATCATAAACTTTAAACATATAAACAACAAGGAAAATCACCATGCTTTATTCGCTTATAACAATCTGACAATAAAAAAACATTTGTAAAACAAGAAGAATTGTAAAATTAAGACTGCGTTCCCATACCAATCTTAACTGGTCATACGCAATTTAGTTGTTTTGTTATGTTAAGAAGTTTTTAGATGCTAGCTTCCCCCTTTGTAAAAGGGGGAGCTCACATATCCCAATTTATTAAATACAACTAAATTGCGTATGAACCGTCTTAACTAACCATATCCAATAATATTGTAGTTATAAACGCTTCAATTGCAGCAGCCAGAATTAAAAGGGGCATAAGAACTATTATATAAAATTTAATCGCTTTGACAAGCTCTTTTTTAATTCTGATCTCTCCGCCAAACAATCGCCAAAGAGCGACTTTTCCAATCTTCATCCCAACCGCTGTAGATAAGATCAGAACGGGAATTTCAATGATGCCGTGCGGCAAAATTCCAACAAAGAAAAAACTCCACAATAAATTTTCCGAAACAAGACAACCAAAAATTCCGAGGATCATTCCATTTGCAAAAGATGTAAATAAGGGAATTATCCCCGCAAAAATTCCAAGCAATAAAACTGCGAAAAGCTTTGTAATATTATTTTCCAAAATAAACAGAAAAATTTGAAAATCGGTCATCTTTTCTCCCGACGCAAAAAACTCTTTAAGTTCTTCCATAATTTCTCTTGTTTCTTCCGGAAAATCATGCACAAAAAAATAGCCTGTGAGAACGCCAGATATAAAAACAAGTGATGAAAATAATATATAAAACCTAATTTCGTATAAATACTTTTTGATCTCCGCAATTTTCATAGAACGCTATTTTGTTAAGAGCTTGGAAATAAATCTCAACGAATCTCAGTCGATATCAAAATCAAGATCTAAGATTATTTTTGCAATAGTATCAAGTTCGGAATTTGATATTTTGTCTTCTCTATTAAGCCTCATACTTTTAAGCAAAAACTCTACTTCTCTTTGTGTTATTTGCGTCCCGACTTTATTTCTAAATTCTACCATTTTTTTCTCAAATCCTTCAACAAAACGCCCTATATCCTCTCTGGAAACATTAGGAAGATCACCTTCTCTCTTAGCGTTAAGTAAAGCTTTTTCAATCAAATCAACTTTAATGCGCTTATTTGAACCATATAGTTTTTTCATTTTTATTAAGGTTAGATTAATTAAACTTTTTTACTTTCTATTATCTTTAGAATTTCCTTTTTTTTATCATCCCGAAACGAAGCAAGAGATCTAAAAGTATAGCAAACATTATAAGCAATAAAAATATGGATGGCGTAAATAATCACATTCTTAGATCTCTCGGTCGCTATCGCTCTTTCGGAATGACAAGTTAAGTCCTAATCTTAAATCTAAAACATCTACGCGATCTTCATTACAATTACCTTAGACTCTTCTTGTGGCAAGTCCTTTTTTTTAATACTGAATCTGTCAACAGCGTCTTTAGATGATACTCCACGATCTTCGCAGAATTTGTCCACGCTGTCCAGTTTTAGTAAACTGCCTTTTACTCCAGGAATTTTATAATGCATTGGAATTATCACACGCGGTTCAATTTGGCTTATGATCGCGCTCGCCAATCTCCAGTCTATTGTAAAAACACCGCCAACTGGAATAAATAAAATATCAACTTGCCCAATCTTTTCCAGTTGTCCATTTACAAGAGTGCTTTGCCCCAAATCACCCAAATGGCAAATTCTGATATCGTCAGCTTCTATCGTATAAATAATGTTACAACCCCTTTCTTTTCCTTTCTTGTCGTCATGATATGAATCAATTCCTTTTATAATAATTTCTCTTACTTCAAACTCTCCGGCGCTGTCAATTATAAACGGATCGCCTTTGATCGCGCCATAATTATTGTGATCAAGATGATCATGGCTGATCGTTACTATATCGGCAGATCCATACGGAGGTCTTAACCCAATGCTTTTGTCAAAAGGGTCGGTAATTAGCGTAATGTCTTTGTTCTGTATTTTAAAACAACTTTGTCCATACCAAGTAATATTCATATAAATTATTTAGGTGTTAATAAAATTTTAGCGTTTTTTGGTTTTTATAGATTTAGAACTTCCTCTCTTTTGCCCCACTAGAGTCTCTCGGCAAAAAACTCCTTGCACTCATTATATTCTTTCTGGAACCTCATGCTCGGTATTATATGATGTTAATTCTAGAACTATTTTTGTTTATAAATATCTCGATTATTAAAATGGCTAATTATTTTTTTGGCTTTGCTTTTTGAAATCCAGACCTGTAAAAAAGGTGCTTGCTGATTATCTGTGTGAATTATTGTAATGCCATGTCCCATAATCCATGCATTTTTTT
>CAZBCK010000032.1:2760-5066 GCA_964490635.1 uncultured Candidatus Saccharibacteria bacterium
TGACAGCTTGATTTCTTTTAGTATGGTTTTATGTTCTCCCATAATTCCCAGAGATTTATTCGCCAATTGGAAAAGGCGCAAAATAAAATTTGGTATATATTGAATTTTCAGAATAATATTATCTTGATAAATTTCAATCTTACCAAATGGCCACGAAGCTTGAAAAGATCTCATGAAAGTTTCACCGATATGAATTCCTCCTGTTGCCTCAATCATTGGTTTTTCAAATTGTTCCATATGTTTTTATACTAGTTCTAAAATTAATTTCACATAACACACTTATATACTAACATCAATCACCCTCTTTGACAATATTGAAATTATAGATTATACTTATGTTATTCTTTGGTCTTATCTTAAAGACCGAGAAAATCTACAAAAGAAAGGAAAAAATTAAAATGACGAATTTACAAAAAGAAACGAACAAAAATTCTGAGATGGAAGATTTGCTAAACAATAAAGACGCGCCAATCTTTCCCAGAATTGGGGAAAACATCAAAGGAGATGTGATAGAAATGGGGAGTAATATAATATATGTTGATCTTGGTCCTATTGGAACTGGCGCTATCTACGGATATGGAAAATTTAGCGGATTAAGCATATTTAAAAACCTAAAATCAGGAAGCTCCATCTCTGCAACGGTGGTTGATCTTGAAAATGAAGATGGCTATGTGGAAATGTCTTTAAAGCAAACAAGCACCGAAATGATCTGGAAGGAATTGGAAAAGAAAATGGAAGAAAAAGAAGTTATCACAACTGCAGTCCTTGAGGCAAATAAAGGTGGATTAATGGTAAAGATAAACGGTGTAATAGGATTTTTACCTGCTTCGCAACTTACAGGAGAACATTATCCGAGAGTAAGCGATGGAGATAAAAACAAGATATTGTCACTTCTCGCGCAAATTGTCGGAAAAGATGTGAAGATTAGAATAATCGGACTTGACAGAAGCGAAGGAAAGCTTATAGTAAGCGAAAAAATTACCAAAGAAAAAGAGGAATTGGAGAAAATATCTGACTTGAATCCGGGAGACATAATAGAAGGCGAAATCAGCGGCATAGTTGACTTTGGGGCGTTTGTGAAATTCAACAATTCTCTTGAAGGACTTGTGCATATTTCAGAATTAGCGTGGAAATTGATCGACAACCCGAGAAAATTGTTTAATGTTGGTCAAAAAGTGAAATGTAAGATAATAGGAATAGACAATTCAAGAATCTCTCTTAGCATTAAAGCGCTGGAAAATGATCCTTGGAATAATGTTGAAGAAAAGTATCAAGTAGGACAAAAAGTAAGTGGCGAAGTTACAAAGATCAATCCATTTGGCGCGTTTATTCAGTTGGACGAAGATATTCACGGTCTTGTTCATATATCCAAGTTAACTGAAAAAGATAGTAATCAGGATCTGGAAATTGGGAATACTTATGATTTTGAAATTATTTTGATCAAACCAATAGAACACAGACTGGGACTTAAGCCATATTCCAAACCTAAAAAAGAAAAAGTTAGCAAAGGAAGTACCGGAAAAGAAAAAAAGGAAAGTAAAAAGGATAAAAAAGATAACGATAACAAAGACAGCAAAAAAGTGAAAACAGCAAAGGAAGAAAAAAAAGACAGTAACGAAAAAAAGACTGTAACTAAAAGTAAAACCGATTTAAAAACCGCCAAAAAGAAGAAAGATTCAAACGATAAAAAAGAAAGGGTTGCTGAGAAGTAGGAAATATACATAGAATTAGAATGTGGATAAACTATTCCCGCCTCGCCGCAGTCTCTCGACAGAGGGCTGTGGCAAAAAAGCGCACAATTCGCCGGAATTCTTTACTGAGAGACTCCAACAAGAAAAAACGTGAAGGTTACAAAAAGATATATAAAATATGTGGATAAACTGTTAATAAATTATTAGGAGCAACTTTGCTATTTGTTATATGGCAAGGTTGCTTTTTAAAAATAATATACGGATTTTTGGCTTATTTTAGATAAAAACAACAATATTAACAAAGACCCTTGACTTAGGATAAATTTAGTGTTATACTGTAAGTATGATAAGTTAAGATGTACATTAAAAACATATCAAAAAGATCTTCACCAAAGTTAGAAGATGTGTAGGCATAAGTTTTATTTGCGCCTATTCCTCTTCTAACTGTTTGAAGCGATTTTCTAAAATATTCTTTCTTTACGTTCTTTTTTAAAAAAACAAAAAAAAGAAATAAAACAAAAAAATAAAAAAACAAAAAAAATAAAAAAAGAGAGAAAGAGAGAAAACACGCGAAAATGGTAGAAGATAAAAAACAATTTCTTTTAAACAGAAAAG
>CAZBCK010000032.1:5166-11466 GCA_964490635.1 uncultured Candidatus Saccharibacteria bacterium
CTATTCATCCCTATCTCTAAAAATAAATCTGTCTTTCTCTCTCGCCGCTCTGTAAAGCTCCGTTATTTTTCTTCTTGTTGTAACCGGATGCGGAATTGTTTTTAGTTCAAATCTTCTTTCTTCCGCAGCAGTTTGAATTTTAATATTGCCAAATCCGAACATTGTCGGCAGTACTCCATAAACACGGCTTGTAATATCCTGAATTCTTTTCAGATCAAGTTCGGAAACAACACGATTAAAGAACCCTATTTGCTCAATATCCAATAATCGTTCATTCGTAATGATCCAGATATCCAAATAATAATCAACCCAAACCATAAAAGCCGTAATCCAAATAAATCCGTAATAAATAAGCAAAAGAAGAACAAACAACCTTTCGTACGGCGCGATTAAAAAAGCCGGGAATACCGCGGGAACAAAAAAAATATAGAATGCGATAGGTAATAAAAACATTAAGGAAATATATATAAGATGCGGCAATAGCACAATCAGGTGTTTCCTTAAAATAAGCTTGACTTCCTCACCTTCGTGTTGTCCCGGAAAACTATAATTTCTGCATCGGTCATCTTTGTTTTTGTTCTTATTCATATTCTGTTGGAAATAAATTTATATTTGATCTTTCAATAAAATCTCTGATAGCAATATTATCCCAGTTAATAAAAAAGAAAGTTACAATTATTATTATAGAAATAAAGATCATACTTAGCCTAAAAAACACAGCGACTTTTTTTGTTGAGTCACCTTTTAAACCATATCTTTTCAGATGGTAAAAAATAAGCCAGCTAAACAGAAAAAATATTCCGAGAGGAATAACAAGAAATGTTAAAACGGCAATGATGAATGATTGAGACATGGATTAGAATAATGGATAGGGAATAGTGAATTAGGAATTACTTTGAATTACAAAACTCAGAATTTCACTGTTATTGCGAGAAATGAAGTGGAGCGACAGCGGAACGGAATGACGAAGCAATCCCGTAATTAAACTTTTCGCATGTAGTTACGGGATTGCTTCGTCGCCTTCTCGTGAACTGCGTTCACTCGGGCTTCTCGCAATGACAAGAGGATTAGGAAAAATAAACTCTCTATTCTCTATTCACAATAATTTATTTTCATCTTCCGTCCATTCAATTCCCAAGTGTTCATAAGCCAATTTTGTCGCTTTGCGACCGCGGGGGGTTTTAATAAGAAGCCCCAGTTGCAATAAATACGGCTCGTAAACATATTCAATGGTATCATCGTTTTCTGAAACACTTGCAGAGAGAGTAGAAAGACCAACGGGACTATTGTTAAATTTTTTAATGATCACTTCCAGAATTTTTCGATCAGTATGTTCCAATCCATAACAATCTATTTCCAGATATTCGAATGTTTCATTCACAGTATTTTCATCAATAGTTCCATTTCCCTTCACTTGCGCGAAATCACGCACTCTTTTTAGAAGACGATTAGCTATTCTTGGCGTTTGTCTTGAGCTTATCGCTATTTTTCTAGCCGCGACTTTATTAATTTCAACATTGAGAATTCTACTTGATCTCAGTATAATTTCTTCAATCTCTTTGTCAATATAATAATCAAGCCGATGAACAATTCCAAAGCGGTTCAAAAGAGGAGAGGAGATCAGGTCAATTCTCGTTGTTGCCCCAACCAATGTAAATTTTGGAAGATCCAAACGGATTGTTCTGGCCGATGGACCTTTGCCAACAATAATATCCAGAGCGTAATCCTCCATTGCCGGATACATAACTTCTTCAATCAGTTTATTTAGTCTGTGTATTTCGTCAATAAACAAAACGTCACCTTCTTCCATATTTGTCAGAATCGCTCCCAGATCACCGACTTTTTCAATCGCCGGTCCCGAAGTGGTTTTCATGTTTCCTCCCATCTCATTCGCGACCATATTCGCCAGAGTGGTTTTCCCAAGTCCGCTCGGTCCGTGAAATAAGATATGTTCAATTGTTTCTTTTCTTTTTTTCGCCGCCTCTATGGAAATATTAATGTTGCTTTTTACTTTTTCTTGCCCGATAAAATCGTCCAAATGTTTTGGGCGAAGCGATGATTCAAAATTAAAATCTTCTTTTTTTTCTTTGGGATCGGTGAGTTTCATTTTGGAATGTTAATCGTAAAATGCCGTCTGTTAAAAGTAAAAGGTGACGGGCACCTATTATGCAGAGGTGCCCGTCACCTTAGCGCTTAACATTATTCTACTACATTACCCCCCTCTTGACAAGATTTAATTTTTCTGCTAAGATACCTTGTTAAACAAAAATCTACATACGAATTTAAAAACGCCTGACAATTTGCAGACAGCGGGGGCATTATCTCAGTCTCGGGTAGCTCTGGTTGTTCCCTTGAGAATTTCACTAGTCTATTCCTCGGAAATATCTCCACCCTTATTCTTTTCTGAAGCTAAGGACTTAGCTGTCTGCAGCTTGCCGGGCGTTTTTTGTTCTTTGAAAAAATCTCTGCGGGACATTTGCGTAAATTTTGATGTTTAAATTTATGCAGTTGTTCCGTAGAGATAAAAAGCGCTAGTTTAAAAAAGCGCAAAAGGAGAAAGAAAAATGGCAAAAAATAATAGAGTATGGAATATACAGAAGAAACGGACGAAGACAAGAAGGAGGAAACTACCGAGCGAGGTATTTTCGCCAAATGGAGTACTACCGATGGTGGTATCTTCTCGCCACAGCTACGCCTGTGTTTTTTTGTTTAAAGAAAAAGCACAGTACTCGGGAGTGATTAGGGATAGGGATAGCGAAATATATGTTGTTTCTGCGTTTGACAGTAAGTGCCAGCCTAAGAAAAGTGGCTGGTATTTCTGTTCTGTTCCTAGAAAGGAGCAGAAGCCAGTTTTTTTCTTTAGCGGAGGAAGACCAGTTTTTACGGTTGAAGTATATTCAACCGTAAAAAGTTGGGCGAGTGATGGAAGGATAATAATTATTGTAAACGATTCAACTCTGTCGTTGAATCGTCAACTTCAAGAAAAGGATAACTATATCCTTTTTGGAGAAAACGGCGATTATTTCATCCGAATAAAGAATTCGTATGAGAGAAAAAAAGTCGCTAGGAGATTGAGCGAGAAAGAAAAAGAAACCATGGGTTTTGAAAACCTATGGACAAAAAAGAAGGGATTCATTTTCTCGCCCCAAGAAATAGTTTCCTCTTCGCTTAGTAAAGAGGAAATAATAAAAATTATCTTCGGGTAATTGAGACTGAGGCAAGAATAACAACAACTTCGCTTTCAAAAAAGTGATAAAGAGGTTGTTTGATTCTTCCTCTTTTTTTTATTTGCCTAAATTTTAAGTCTGAATTTCAATTATAACAAATGTAGCGAACAGGCATACCTGTTCGCTACATTTGTTATAATCTGATCCCAATCAAATATCAAAATTCAATATAATATTGCAAGCGTAATGTTATTTTTGCCTCATTTAATTCAACCCTTTAACATGCCTTTGAATACTTCCCATCGCTTCTGAAACAGTTTTCTTTTCATCTTCATCAGTTGTTATTATGGAATTTATCATTTTATCAAGATACTCGTCGCTCTTGGGAGTTTCAGGATGATACCAGCTTTTAGCGGTAAAAACTTGCTCAGCAAAATGACTTTGCGTATTGTATTGATCCCTTGCTTGTTCCATAGCGAGTTCTTTATTCGCGGCTGGTTTATTTGAAAAACTTAAATACGACTTAGAGTTTCCTTTTTGCGCGGCGAAATTTAGAAACTCCCACGCCAGTTTTTTGCAATCCACCGTAAGTCCTTTTTGCGCGACACAAGGAGCGTGTTTGGGAACAACAGGAACCCAATAACTTGCATAATTAACTTTATTATCTTTATCCGCTTGCGGAATAGGAGCCACCTTGAAATTTAATGTATTTCCTGTTTTACTAATAACATTTTCAATTCCATAGGAATAGTTGATCATCATCGCCGCTTTTCTTTGCGTAAAAGCGTCTATGGAATACATTTGATCTTCATTCCATGTATAAAATCTTTTTTCAGGATCTGTAAAACTTGTATAGAATTCTACCGCCGGTTTACTTCCTATATTATTAAAAGATGCTATATTCCCGCCATGCCTCATATTATTCTGCATTACCAAAAGCATAAGAACATCCTGACTTCTTGCCACATTACTCCCCCCGCCAAAAGCCGCACCCGCTACCTTAATATTTCCATCTTCGTCAAATTTTGTAAGTTTTTCAACATAATCTTCAAACTCATTCCAATTTTTTGGGTATTCATCTATATAACCTTCATTGATAAATTTATCATCATTATAAAACAAAGCAAGCGTATCAACATAAAACGGCAAAGCATAAATCGTTTCGCCTTCTGTCAGATCGTCCACAGTGACATTCACAAATGTTTCTTTAAACTGATTTATACTCATTGATGTATTTGGCACAATCTCGCTTTTGTATTTTGGAATCCAGGTATTGAACACCATGAAAATATTCGGTCCGTTTCCTTCAAACTGCCTTTTTCTTATTGTTTCTTCATAATCTGATGATTTACAAATTGGATTGCATATTCTCTCGTATGATATATTTACATTAATAAAATCGCCTTCGGGATTTCTTTTGTAGGAATTGAATGCAGAAATAATTCCGCTCCATTCACTCGCATTATCATATGGTCCGATAAATTTCAGACTTACGCTTTTTGGCTCAGGAAGCCTAAATCTAAAAAATGGACATATAGTCATTCCTGGACAGCCAATACAGTACCAACCAGCAATAGAAAAAATAATAAGCAAAATAAACATTAGAAATATTTTTTGAGCATTCATAATAAATTCATTTAAACATATAAGTATTTAAACATATAAGCACAATAAAAATTTTGTTTATATGTTTATGTCGCAAACTTCTTCGCTCTTGCCTCACTGCGGTCTCTTTGTAGAATCCTGCAAAAAGGCAAAGAAACAACAAAGAGCGTCCTGAAATATTAAAATACCATAAATACCATCCCATAGTGATGTTCTCCGGTATCAATTTTGTTTATAAATTTTAGTCCGTTTTTAATAGCAAGTTTTTTCATATCGTCTTCACTCAGACAATGTTCAAACTTCGGACCAAGCGGAACTTCTCTTGGAATCCAATCTATAGCTACAATTTTTCCGCCACTTTTTAAAATCCTTTTTGCTTCGCCAAAAACTGAATCATAATCATTGCATTGAAAAAGCACATTCGCAAGCAAAACAAAATTAACTGAATTATCTTTTATTTTTGTTCCGCCAACGATTTCTATATTTGCTCGCATTGTTTCAATATTTAACAGTCCATATAATTTCGCCTTGCTGGAAATATTCTCCAGCGCGCTTGTCAGGACATCAACAGCATAGACTTTGCCACTGTTTTTTATTATTTTAGCGATAGGAATTGTGAAATATCCCGCTCCGCACCCGAGATCAGCAACGATCATCCCACTTGAAATTCCAAGTTCATCTATAATATTATCCGGGCTCATAAAACCTCCACTGCCAGTTTTTTTAATTTGATCCATATAATTAAATTGTTAAATGGCTAAATTGTCAAATTGAGTTAGTTTAATATAAATTGTGTTGGTTCAATGTCTCTGACTTGAACCTTTTATAAATTTATCACAAGATCACCATAATAATCACATCCACTATCGCATAAGCGATTCCAGCAACAACCAATCCTATTAAAGCGTAAGTTACAGTTTTCTTTCCCGTTCTCGCTTTGTCTTCATCTCCGGCGGAAGTAAGATAGTTTATCCCTCCCCAAATAAGCATGAGAACCGCGATCATTCCCACAAAGCCAAGAATCCAGTCAGTGGCATTTTTTATTGACTGGTTGAAATCATCAGGAACATTTTCGGGCTGGGGAATTATTCCCCAAGTTTTTGTAGCATTACATTTAAAAATACCGCCGGGAGCAGCACCAATAAGCACACTTTTTCCATTTGATGTCGCAGTAACACTATCACTACAATTTGTAACAATAGCAGAATTTACTACACCCGCTACCCCGGAACAAACATCTATTTGCAAAATTTCAAGCCCTAAAACTTCCCTACAATGACCAAATCCCGCTGCTATACAAACATCATCAGGAGTTATTTCTTCACCTATAGACATTGACATGTCAATACACTCCATATTTAAATCAACAGTTTTTCCTTTGACCATTTCCACTTCGCCAAATAAACAACAAATCAAAATCAACATCCCACAAAAGCATTTATTAAATTGTTTAAATGTTGTCATGTTAAGAAGTTAGATTGTCCAGCGTTGTTTATATCTCGTCTGGATAAAAGTAATTGATTAATTT
>CAZBCK010000033.1:0-11191 GCA_964490635.1 uncultured Candidatus Saccharibacteria bacterium
AATTACTTTTATCCAGACGAGATATAAACAACGCTGGACAATCTAATAGCTAATATATAAAACTAAGCTTATGTCAACCAAAAAACTCATCATTGTAGAATCCCCCACTAAAGCGAGAACTATTTCGCGGTTTTTGGGGAAGGAATATTTTGTAGAATCCTCTTTCGGACATCTGCGTGATCTGCCAAAAAAGAAAATGGGGATTGATATCGAAAATGATTTTCAGCCGGAATATGAAGTGAACGAGAAAAGCAAAAAACGCGCCAATGAACTAAAAGGACTGGCGAAAAAAGCGGATGAAATTATACTGGCAAGTGATGAAGACCGCGAAGGAGAAGCAATCGCCTGGCATTTGATGCAAATTCTAGGAACAAAATCGCAATACCAAAGAATCGTTTTCCATGAAATCACAAAAAACGCAATTTTAAACGCTTTGGAAAATCCAAGAAATATGGATATGAATATGGTTGACGCACAACAAGCAAGAAGGATTTTAGACAGATTGGTCGGCTATGAGTTATCCCCTTTTCTCTGGAAGAAGATTAGATATGGATTGTCAGCGGGACGAGTGCAGTCAGTCACGGTAAGACTGATTGTAGAAAGAGAAGAAGAGATCAGAAAATTTAAAGCGGATGAATATTGGACGATTAAGTCAAAAGTTTGTAAAGTCCATAAAGCTGAAAGTCAAAATAAGAGTGAATTTGAAATTAAACTAATTAAAATAAATAACAAATCTGTTCCCAAGCTGGGCATTAAGAGTAAGGACGAAGCGGAAAAGATTAAAAATAATCTGGAAAAAGCGGACTATCAAGTTGAAAAAATAATCAAAAAAGAAACAAAGAAAAATCCTTTGCCACCGTTTACAACAAGTACTCTACAACAAGCGGCAAATAACAAATTGCATTTTAGCGCCAAACAAACAATGATGTTTGCGCAGAAATTGTATGAAGGAATAGATCTGGGAAGCAAAGGTCAGACAGGTTTGATTACTTATATGAGAACTGACTCTTTAAGTTTAAGCAAGGATTCTCTAAAAGCAGCTAAAAATTATATCACAAATAAATTCGGTAAAGAATATGCCGAGCAAAGATTTTTCAAAACAAAAAGTAAGGGCGCGCAGGAAGCGCATGAAGCGATCAGACCGACTGATCCGGCAAGAGACCCAGAAAGAGTAAAAAGCTATTTAGATGATCGACAATATAAATTATATAAATTAATTTGGCAAAGAATGATTGCTTCTCAAATGGCAAGCGCAATCAGCGATCTGACAACGATTGATGTTGTGGCAAAACATACCCCTAATCCCTCTCAAGAGGAGAATTATATACTTCGCGCCACTGGTTCCATTATCAAATTTGAGGGATTTTTGAAAGTCTATACGATTAAATCAGAAGAAATAATTTTGCCTAAAGTGGAAGAAAAAGAAAAACTGGATCTGCTTAAAATGATCACTGAACAACATTTTACTCAACCACCGGCACGCTACACAGAAGCAAGTTTGGTAAAAAAACTAGAAGAAAAAGGCATCGGTCGCCCATCTACATACGCGCCGACCCTTTCCACAATTCAGGATCGCGGTTATGTGGAAAAAATTGAACGAAGATTTCATCCGAAAGATATCGGAGAACTGGTTAATAAATTGCTAGTGGAACATTTTCCCAAGATCGTTGACTTGAAATTCACCGCCAAGATGGAAAAAGATCTTGATGAGATTGCCGAGGGAAAGATTAAATGGGTTCCGGTTATCAGAAATTTTTATAAACCGTTTAAAGAAAATCTTGCAAAGAAAGAAAAAGAGATCAACAAAAAAGACCTTACTGAGGAGACAACCGATGAAACCTGTGAAAAATGCGGTTCGCCGATGATTATTAAAATGGGACGATTTGGCAAATTTATGGCTTGTAGCAACTATCCGGATTGCAAAAACACAAAACAACTTGGCAATGACGGAAAAGTGGAAGAACCGGAAACCACGGATGAGGTTTGTGAGAAATGTGGCAAGCCAATGATTATTAAAATCGGTCGCTATGGAAAATTCCTTGGCTGTTCCGGCTATCCAGATTGTAAAAATATAAAACCGATCGTGAAATCAACCGGGGTTAAATGTCCGCAATGCGACAAAGGTGAGATTGTGGAAAAGAAATCAAAAAAAGGCAAGATTTTCTATGCCTGCGACCAATATCCAAAATGCAAATATGCTCTCTGGAGCAAACCGACCGGCGATAAATGTCCTGTCTGCGGAGGACTGATGGTTTTTGGAAAAGGTGATACAAAAGTTTGTGGTAATAAGAATTGCGGAAAAAAATAAAAGCTATAAAATTGGAACTTCCTTACTTTTTCTTATTATCGTCATCCCAGAATTTTTTCTGAAGCTATAGCTGAAGAAGAAATATCTGGGATCCAGTTTATCTCACTTTACAGAACTATACGAAAAATATTGTTTATTGAGACTTACTAGATTCCGAATAAATTTCGGAGTTTATGCTAATAAAGATCAGTGCTACGCTCCGAAATTTTCCGGAATGACAGGAGAGAGGAAATTCTAAATAAATATACTAAACAAATCTATGGTTAAAATTGGCATCTCAGGCGCGCAAGGCAGCTTCTCGGAAGAAGCCGCTGATTGCTATTGCCAGAAAAGTAATATTGCCGGATACGAACTGGCTTATCTTGTTTCGGTAGAAAATGTTTTATCCGCCCTTAATAAAGAAAAGATTAATCTCGGTATTTTCCCGATTGAGAATTCCAACGGTGGTATCGTCGTGGAAAGCGTTTACGCGATGTCACGACACACTTTTGAAATAAAAAAACTTTTTGAAATTCCGGTTATTCACTGTTTATTGGTAAAACAGGGTACTGAGAAAGAAAAAATTAAAAATATCGCTTCGCACGACCAAGCGCTTAAACAATGTAAAATGTATCTCAAAAGAATTTGGGCGGAAGCGCATCTCCAGGAAACAGAAGACACTGCCAAGGCGGCAAAAGATCTTTCGGAAGGAAAACTGCCTCAAAACACCGCCGTTCTTGCCCCTGAAAGTTGCGCTAAACTATATGGGCTGGAAATTTTGGAAAGATCGGTTCAGGATCTAAAATTTAATTTTACCAGTTTTCTGGCAGTGGAAAAATAAGATTAAAGTTCAAGCAATAAAAATAAGAGAGCGTTTTGCATAGTTATGTAGCTCTCTTTTTTGTTTCTAGATAATCCCTTTTATCCTCCTTGTCGCTTCTTTAATATTCTCTATTGAAGAAGCAAAAGAAATTCTGATATAGCTGTCGAAATCATCTCCGAAGAAAATTCCCGGAGCTACAGCAATTCCCAGATTGTTGAGCAAATACTTTGAAAATTTTTCAGAATTCATTCCAGACTTGCTCGGTATCCTAACAAAAACATAAAAAGCTCCCTCGGGATCAACATATTCAACACCCAGTTCGTCCAACTCTTTACACAGGAAATTCTTTCTTTTCTCAAATTCTTTTCTCATACTTTCATAAGAAACAACCAATTCATCAAAATGATCAAGTAAAGCGTTTGCTATTACTGCCTGAAAGAAAGAATTAGTGTTGCCGGTACTATTGCTTTTTATTTTGAGCATCGCTTTGGCAATTTCCACGGAAGAAAAAGTGTATCCCAATCGGTAACCGGTCATAGAAAAACTCTTTGAGAATCCGTTGACAATAATAGTTCTATCCTTCATTCCCTCCGAAGAAGCGATTGAACAATAATCTATATCACTATACCTAATCGTGCCATAAGCCTCATCAGATATAACATACAGATTGTGATGTCTGGCAATTTCCGCCAACTGTTCAAGTTCTTTTTTTATATAAACCGCTCCCGACGGATTATTGGGGCTGTTAATAATCACCGCTTTTGTTTTTTTAGTGACAGTACTCTCTATCTTTTCAATATCAAGATGAAAGTCCTTGTTGGTACTGACCACTGCCACTTTCCCTCCGAAGAAATTTATTATCTCTCGATAAGTTGACCAATAAGGAGCGACCAGAATAACTTCGTCTCCGGGATCTATCAAAGCCCCCAACGAAAGAAAAATTCCTTCTTTCGCGCCATTTGTCAGAATAATCTCTTCAGAAAGATAATCCAAATCAAAGACTTCCTTTTGGAATAAAGAAATGGCTTTTCTCACTTCTTCGCTTCCTTGAACGGAAATATAGAAATTATTTCCTTCCCCATTAGGCTGATTGGCAACTTTGATAATCTTTTCTTTAACGACAGAAGGAACATCAAAATCAGGCTGCCCGGAATTGAGAGAGATAATATTTCCATTATTCCTCATCGCTTTCTTTATTTCTGAATCCCACCTCGTTAAAGGAGACTCCTTAATATTCTCTATTCTTTGTGAAAAGTTTTTCATATTTTTTCCTCCTTTTTTTTGGATAAGATTCTAAAGATTCTACTGATAACTCTAAGATATCTTCAACTCTAAAAATAATAGCGGTTTTATTGTTTCCAGTCAATTTTTTAGATTGAATGTTGTTATTCATTAAATGCCACCTGCGGTCTCCTACAAAAAAGAAGGCGCCTGTTTTACAAACGCCTTATTGGCTTAGCCGAGTGATTCTCTCTAAAATTGAGAAATTCTTGCATATTTCTCTTTGCTGAGAGATCTTGTCCCAGCGTCTCTGCCGTCTTTGCTTTTCGATAGCATCTTTTCATTTGAGCTTTAATGCTCGCTATCCCATCTTCATCGATGGGTTTTATTCTTTCCTCCTTGCGCTTACATTCTCCACCATTCTTTGCCTAATGTATTACAGTGTTTGGCGATAAAATCGTCAATATCTTTTACTGTCATTTTTTTAACTTTGTCGTCAATTGCCTTACTCTTAGTGTCATTTATTGTCAATGTTCTTTTCTCCTTGTTTTCTCTCCTTGAAATAAAGAATGCCCTAGGTGAGATTTGAACTCACAATCTCTGGTTCTTCACGCCAGCGCTCTTTCTCTTAAGCTACTAAGGCATCTCAGCGATAAATTTCTTTGAAATCCATCCTTCAGGATTCTAAATAAAATCATAAAGGATAAATTCCAGATTTTTAATTTGGAGCCCTCACGAAAGTGAGGATGAAATATCATAATGCGTCATCAAAAAATAATTTTATTGATATTTCACTGCCTGACTTTCGTCAGGACTCCAGATAATTGGCTCAATATTCCAGATAAACATTCGTATAATAAAAAATAGCCCCTCGCGATGGGCTGTTTTGTTTTTCATAAATTATCGTAGAAAAAACAACCTATCGCTGACGGTGGCTAAAAAAGAAAAACCAGTTGTTTTTTATATAATTCATAAATCCGCTTAACTTGTGAAAAGTATAACACACTAAAAAAAGGTGTCAAGAGCACAGAGCAAATTGACATTGTATTTTTAAAGCCACCTGCACTTTCTATATCCATCATTCCTGGGAAGCAGGAATCCGGACGCAATATCTTCAGTTTTAAAATATCATTAGAACAATTGAAATATTATAAAATGTTACTTCTAATTTGCTTATAATACTTTTGTTATAAAAATAACAACTGATGAAATTTCACCTGGATTCCCGCCTTCGCGGAAATAACAAAAAAGACTATACTGTACTTTTCAAACAAATCCTAATAAACTTTACAACATTGTTACATTACACTTTTCACTTCCGCTCCTATTTTCCCATCAGACATTTTCACATCAACACAATCCCCCTTCTTAACCTCCCTAACGCTCCTCACAATTTTTTTCTTAAAAGAAACAATGCTATATCCCAGTTTTAATTGCCTCTCAGGATCATTTGCCTTAATTATATTTTCAAAAACGCTAATTCTATTTCGCGCGGCTAATATTGTCTTCTTGT
The DNA here is from genome assembly GCA_964490635.1 of uncultured Candidatus Saccharibacteria bacterium. GTDB lineage: Bacteria > Patescibacteriota > Minisyncoccia > JAHIHE01 > JAGLIN01 > JAYEHC01. The sequence goes on from CAZBCK010000033.1 coordinate 5,845, forward strand.
ATTCTGAAAATATTTGATCGTCTAAAAAAGCTACTTTTCTTTTTTCGCTATTCATCGCATAACGGATCTCTTCAAAGTTTTTCAAAATATTATTTTTGACTTTTATGAACCTATAAAAAATATTGCTCAATCTGCTGAAGATATTGAATGAAGTTTTCTTGATTTTATATTTTGAATCTGAAATATATCTTTCAAAAGAATTAAGTATTACCCTTTGATCATAAGCCAATTTTTCAGCAGCATTATCCCACGACTCTCTCACTGCTCTTGCCGCGGCAGTCGGAGTGGAAACAGCAATGTCAGAAACAAGCGAGACAAGTGAGACATCCTTTTCATGCCCCACTCCGCAAATAACAGGCGTTTCCAAATTTGCTATTTCTCTGACCAACGCTTCGTTATTAAACGCTTGCAAGCTTTCCAAACTGCCACCGCCCCTGATTATTACAACAACATCAAGATCCTTCATTTTTTCAAATCGCTTAACAGCCTTGATCAGATCAAAAACCGCTTGTTTTCCTTCCACGCTTGAATTGATAAATTTTATTTTAAATCCATAGTTCCCCAAATTCGTCGTAAAATCCCCTATCGCCGCTCCTCGGTTTGAAGTTATCAGTCCGACTATTTGTAGCAGATCCGGAATTGGCTTTTTTATTTCGGGAGAGAATAGCCCTTCTTTTTCCAGTTTTTTCCTCAGCTCTTCATACGCCTTTTTAAGCGCGCCTTTACCGGCAATTTCAATAACACTTGCTTTTAAGCTCAATTTTCCCATCGGTTTATATATCTCCGCATAGCCACTCACAATAACCTCATTTCCGATTTCCAGTTTAACTCCGGATATTTCATATTGGTAACGAAATATCAAACAGTTAATAACACTTCCATCTTTTTTGTCTTTCAAATTAAAATAAACAATCCTTTCCCTTTCATCAACACTCGTCACCTCGCCTTTCAATTTAATCTCTTCTCCAATTAGTCTCTCGTTAAGATAATCCAAAAACTCGCTCACAGAATAAATTTTTTCTTTACTGGAATCATCATTGCGAAAAATTCTCTGTCCGCCATCAAACAAAGAACGACACAACGATCCCGTATTATCATTATTATCATTTTCGCCCCGTTGCAGTCTCTCAGCAGAGGACTGCAGCGAATCACGCGCTTTCTCATTTTCGCCACTCACTATCTCTAAAATCTTCCTCCCGTATTTTTGAAATTTTTTTTCCTTAATGCCTTTGATGCTCACTAATTCTTCTTTATTCATCGGTTCAGACATTGCAATCCCTTCAATAGTTCTATTTGGTAAAACACGAAAAGACTCTGCCTTTTCTTTCTTAGCAGTCGCATCTCTCCATTCTCTTAGTTTTTTGAAAAGTTCTGGATTCATGAAAAATAATATTATTTTTATAATTGATATCGCACTTTCTGAATTATACAACATTTTCACGCTTCTTGTAACTAAATCTTTGTAATCTTATGTAAACTGACAAAAAAAATCTTTGAGATAAAAAAAACATGTTTTGCAATATGCTTTGTTTGTGGTGTCATTTTATGACATCTTTTAATCTGTTTTTATTCCGTTCTACTCCATTACTATCCCTTTAATAAAAATGTTGCTTTCCAGGGTTTCTTCTACAGTTTCCCCGTCATAACCAAAAACAGTTATACAAGTTCCTCCATTTCTTCCTATCAACACCCGTGCCCCTTCCAGCCTTATAGGTTTTCTGTCTAATAGATATGCGACACCTCTTCCTATTGTGCCGCCTTTCTTCAACTCACCAACCACCTGAGGTTCACTGCCTATTACACCAATCTCTCTCAAAGCACTGAACCTGCGTATCAATTCTTCCAGGGTTATTTTTTTTTCACTATTAATCTCTCCTGTACATTCAACAGAATTTATGATATCACAAATAATTGAAGAAATCTTGTGGCACGAAGTAAACATAATCCAGATGCCTTGTCCCGAAAGCCAACTTGGCGGATATGAGAATGGTTTGAAAAGGGGTCCTAAAAGTATAAGCAAATATGACACACCAGAATTTAGGAAGGTGTGCCAACATTCAGCATCTGAAGTTACTGAGATGATAAAAGCTATCCTTAATAACGACTATGAAATCGTAGCAATTTTAGGAATAGAATTTTCTCCATCGTGCTCAATAAAACTTCAGTATTCTAACAAAGGAGTTTTTCATCAGCCAGGTATTTTTATTAAATCCTTAAAAAATCAATTGGCTGCAGAAAAAATAGACATACCATTTTTAGGAATAAACAGGAGGGGAATGAAAAAATCCCTAAGAGAATTAAAAGAATTATTAAGTCAACAGAAGAATTTACTTGACTTTTAGCGCCATTCTTATTGAATTGGCGTTTTTTTTATTTTTTAATATAGATTTATGAAAATTGTTAGCGCCTGTTTGGCGGGAATAAATTGTATGTGGAACGGGAAGTCAAAACCTTGCCAGAAAGTTATTGATTTAATCAAACGGGGGAAAGCAATTCCAGTTTGTCCCGAACAATTAGGGGGATTAAAAACTCCCAGAATTCCGCAAGAAATTCAAAATGGAACAGGAAAAGATGTGTTAAGTGGAAAATGCAAAGTTGTAAATAAAAACGGGGAAGATGTTACTAAGCAGTTTGTCAGAGGGGCGAGAGAAGCTTTGAGAATTGCCAAACTTGTAAATGCCAAAGAATTTATCGCGAAATCAAAAAGTCCATCCTGCGGATGCGGGTTAACTTATGATGGGACTTTTTCAGGAAAACTAATTAAGGGAGATGGTGTTGCAACTGCGTTCTTAAAAAAGAATGGGATTAAAGTGATGAATGAAAAAGATTTATAAAGATAATTCTCTGTTAGCTTCATAATCATTCAGAACTGTGAGACTTATTTAATAAAGATCGTGACCAGCGATAATATATTTTATCGCTGGATTTTTTTATCTATTAAAAGTTCGAAGATTCTGACTCTACACCAAAAATAACCCTTTAAATAAAAGGTTATTTTACTTGTCGGGGCGCCGGGATACAGTTGGGAACAATTTCCCGGTGGTTTGGGCGGGAATTTTGGAGAATTGGGAGAGAGTTGAGGGGAAATTGGAGAGGGTGGAGAGGTTATTGAAGTAGATTATTTATTTATTTTAAGATAAATATTTTAATCTTGCGCCAAAAACAATTTTTTCAAAAATACGATTCGTTACTCGCAAAATTGCTTCACTTCTTTGCGTATATTCTTTTTTGCCGTGCCGTAAATTATTGCGGATTGTATATAAAACATCAATAATAGTATTGAAATCTTTTTCATCGCTAATAATAACTTCTTGCGCTTCTCTTGTATTATTTACAATCGGGCTATAATTCTTTAAGGTTTTTAGCGTATCGCAAAAATCATTATTATTAAGCATTTCTTCGAAAATTGCTTTTACTTCGTTCTGATTTTCCTTTAAACCTTTTATCATCAATCCTTCCGTCTTTTTCGTTTCTAGTTCTCCTATATTTTCAAAACAATCATAAAGTCGTTCAAATTTTATTCTTTGGTCATGCGTTATTCTATATTTCTTTGCTCTTTTATAATTACCTTTGAGCTGTTTAATCAATTGTTCTTTTGTCATAATTTTTGAATTTATTTTTTATATTTTTTTATTTTCCTTCTTATTAATTTAACTAATCCATTAGGTTCAATTTGTTTTTTTAATGTTTTTGAATTTAATATTTTGACCGCGCTTTTTGCATACGATAAAAAACTTCTTCTATTACTATACACAAATTTTTTATAAAGTTTGCGTTTGGCAAAATTATTTTCTGTTTTTTTTAATCTATGATATTCTTTTTTGACCGCTCTTGTTATTTTTCTATAATTTTTAGCTACTGTTTTTTCTCTTAACCATTCTTTATTACCATCAGTTTTAATTCCCAAATATTGTAAACTTCTATTCTCGCCAGCTTTATTAGTGCAAGAAAACATTCCCTTATCATTAATATTAAAAAATCGTATTTCAGTTTTAGCTTCTTGAATTTCTAACTTTGCACTATTTATTTCTGATTTAATATATTCTATTACATTTTCATACTCGTCTGCTCCGCAAACAATTATAATGTCATCACAATATCGCCGATAAAATCCATTTAATTTATTAACAAACTTTACAACATTAACATCAAATTCCATCATATAAGCATTGGACAAAACAGAACTCATAGCAATTCCCTGCGGTATTCCTTTATCAATATTGTGTTTTATCAAATTAGCTTTTTTCCTTATTTTTTTATATTCGGAAAGACTACATATCTTAGAAAATTGTTTTTTGTTTTTTTCATTAATCCCAAATAAATCAAACAGATTATTTTTACTAATATAACTATAATTGGTAATTGCTTTATAGATAGCATAATGATCATTAGGCAAATTTTTATTATCTAACATGTCGCCCGTTAAAAGTAATGTTCTCCATACTTTCTTTAGTTGTTTGTGATTTAGGTTATCAAAAAATCCTTTGATATCAAAACATATTGTCACGCAATTGTTTTTCTTTTTTATAAAATCAAAAACCTCTTTTGCAAAATCGATAGTTTTGCATCCAAGACTACGATACGCAATTACATTTTTAGAAATTATTAATTCTTTTATCTTTCTTTCATACAAATGATCAAGAACATAGGCATACCACGAAAAAATAAAAGCGTCTTTGTGAGATGCATAGCATAACGGTCTTTCTTTTTTGTCTATATATTTAAGGTTATCTTTTTTCTTATATTTTCTTGTAATTTGAATATCGTGAATAAATAGATAAAAAAAACGCCTGGTTACATAATCAGGGTCAAAGATTTCATTTAACAAATTTTGGCTTATTGTTGTTATTCTAGAATCAAAATGTAAATATCTACGCTTCTTGTCGCTTTCGATTTTTATTTTCTCTTTCTCAATCCATTTATACTGTAATTGACTAATGTTAATCTTATTCATAAATTCACCTCTTAACACCCTGGATCCTTGGTATCCTAAGGATGCTAAGAAACTAAACATATAATGTTGCCCTGTTTAGTTATAGAAGTAGTTCGCTCCTTATAAAGAAACGACCAAGGTCAGATTAAACTGTATTATTATGAAAGTAATAACAACAATAACATCGCAAATTGTGATTAAAGTTATAGTTGCCCTAATAATTGTTATTAGAGTTATATCTTTATTCGTAATCGCTAATGTGCCAACACTGTTGACATTGTTGCTAAACTTATCGCTCCATAAACTTATATCTTCATGGACAAATAGATATTAGCATAAAGCAATATTAATGTCAACAAAATGTGCTAGTCCACCTCATATTGGAAACCATCTTGTTATTTATTAAATAATCCA
>CAZBCK010000034.1:0-10976 GCA_964490635.1 uncultured Candidatus Saccharibacteria bacterium
GAATGAATAATAAGATTGATTTTTGCGATAAGTTTATTGGAAAATATAAAGAATCGCGCGAAAAGGAATGTTTAAAAATGGCTAAGTAAATATTGACTTTATAAACTTTTTAATTTTTTAATTTTAAAACTATGTCACACACATGCAAAAATCTTTTAATTCGTTGTATGGATTTTCGACTCTACAAGGGAACAAAAAGGTGGATTTCTAAGTCGGATCTGTTTGAGGGCGGGTTTGATGTAATTTCTATTGCCGGCGCGGGAAAAGAATTGGTTGATGGAAGCGAAGAAGTAAAAAATAATCTAATGAAACACATCGGCATCTCCGTTGAGATCCATCAGGCGAAAAAAATCATTCTTTTCCATCACAGTGACTGTGGCGCTTACGCGCTGGATTATAAATTTAGTTCCATAGAAAAAGAAAAAGAAAAACAGTTTGAGGATATGAAAAAAGTTAAAGCGGTGATTCTGGAAAAGTATCCGGAAGTAGAAGTGGTTTTTGTTTGGGGAGAATTGAAAGATGAAGATGGAGAGAGAATTGAGTTTGAGGTTGTTTCTTAAGAATTTTTTTTCTGGTAAATTTTAACGAAAAATATGGCTTCAAAAGAAATTATATTAAAACAACTTCAATCAACTAGTAACGAAATCGCTTTGAAATTTGATAAAAATTACAGCGGTGATTTGGATGTTATAGTTGAAGAACTTGCTGTTTCTTATAATATCCTGATAGAAATTATCTATAAGGATAGAAAATGTGTTCCAGATAACGATTTTCAGAGTGCGCTTTTATATTGGACAGCCCTTAATTCTATATTGGCTTCACTTGAGTTGTTACGGCGAGGTTATACAAAAGAACCGCAAATGATTATGAGAAATGTTATAGAAACTTCTGCCGTTGCTTATAATTTTCATACTGATCCTGATCTTTATGGAAAATTTATTTCTAATTTAGATAAAAAGTTTGATTCTACAAAAAGTGTTACTAAAGCAAAAAAAGTACATGATATTATTGGGCAACAATATGGAATGTTAAGCAAATTTTTTACACATGTTGGTCCTCTTCATGTTTTGCCACACAAGGTTACTAACGGATTGTGTATAGGTGGAATGTTTGATTTTGATAATCGCGCCATTATGAATATTAATCTCATGGCGATTACTGGTACATTGGATATATTGAATAGTTTACTTGAGTTGACTTTCATTCAGCATATAACAAATTGTAGATTTTGGAAAAGGATAGGTAATACTGCTGAATATACTCCCAATACAGAACGAATGAAGCAAGTTATGGAGAGTATGAAACAACCAGTAGATTCTTTGAACAAAGAAAGAAATACTGAAAGAAGCAAAAGATCCAAGTCAGGAGATTTGAACTAATAATAATGAAGTTTAAATATTAAATATTATGAAAACAATTAAATCCATCCAAAACCTAAAAAACAAAAAAGTTCTCGTGAGAGTTGATTTTAATGTGCCTGTTGGGGATGATGGGATAATAGACAGTAAAGAAGACTGGCGGATCAGGGCGGCATTGCCGATGATAGAATATTTATTGGAGAAAGGGGCAAAGATCATTTTAATGACTCATTTGGGTCGTCCGGAAAAATATCAAGTATCAAGTAGCAAGTATCAAGCGTGCAGTTTAAGGTTGGTGGCAAAGCATCTTGAGGAACTGCTGGATCGTGAAGTAAAATTTGTTAATGATTGCATTGGCGATGAAGTTGAAAAAGCAGTTAGCAAAATTAAGGCGGGCGAGATAATAATGCTGGAGAATTTGAGATTTTATAAAGAAGAAAAAAATAACGATGAAGGATTTGCGAGAAAATTAGCGGGGTTGGCAGATATTTATATCAATAATGCTTTTTCTGTTTCTCATCGCAAACATGCTTCTGTTTGCGCGATTACAAAATTTTTGCCGTCATATGCAGGATTGCTTCTGGAAAAAGAAGCCAGTGTTTTGTCGGAAGCGATCAATAATCCGAAAAAGCCGGCAACGGTTATCATTGGTGGAGCAAAAGCGAAAACCAAAGTGCCAGTGATAGAATATTTGTTAGATAAGTTTGATAATATCTTGGTTGGCGGGGTTGTGGCAAATGTAATATTAAAAGTGAAAGGAATTGATATTGGAAATTCTTTGTTGGGCGATATTGATCTGGATGAAGTTAGAAATATTGATATTGAAAATAATAAATTGCATATTCCTATTGATGCAATTATTTGTAGCAACGAAAATAAAGTGAGTTTGTCCACAATTGGAAAAATTGGCAATAATAAAATTTTAGATATTGGTTCTAAAACCGCAGAGTTGTATTCAAAAATAATTTCTGATTCCGAAACAATAATTTGGAATGGTCCGATGGGACTGTTTGAAAAAGAGGAATTTTCTTTGGGAACAAAAGTGATTTCGGAAGCAGTTGCCAAAGTGGGAGGATGTACTATAATAGGAGGAGGAGATACGATCGCGGCTGTTTATAAATTCAGCGATTTGGAAAAAATAGATTATATCTGTACCGGCGGGGGAGCAATGCTGGAGTTTTTGGCAGGGAAGAGATTGCCGGGATTAGAGATTCTAAAATAATAATAAATTTAATAATGGTTATTGATGTTTTTAAAATAATTGGTGTTTTGGGAGTAATTTTAATCTCTATAGGAGTTATAACGAAGAAGAGAAAGAGGCAGGATACTTTTTATATTTTAGGAGGGGGTGTCTTGAAATTTATAGTATTTATACTGGTGATTTAATTTTTATGATTCTTCAGATAATTTTTATTTTATCAGCGATTTATTATTTTAATAAAATTAATTTACAATAATGAAAACAGACACAAAAAAACCAAACAAAAAAACGCGGAAATATCTGGGCGAGGAAATTTATTTTGAGGTAATTTTAATAGTGATCCTCATCCCGATTATTACATTTTTTCTAATGCGTGTTTTTAATGTATCGTAAACATGATAATTGGATAAAGAAACAGGATGTGTCTGTATTTGCAAAAAAGCAATGTTGTGTTTTTTTGTTGATAGGATTTATATGTTCAAAAATATGATCTTTATGCGTTTAATTCAGTGTTAAGGAATCTCAATCTCGGCATTTCGGAACTAAGTTCCGGGTATTCGGAACTTAGTTCCGAAATGCGCAAAGCTTAATTTATAAAAGTTCACTTTTTATATATAGACCACACATTATGAAATAGCTCTAAGAAATATGGTAGAGGTAAAAAAATATGTTTATCGTAGTAGTGGATTTCCGTCTCCGCGGGAACGACAGAGCGGTTTCACAGCGTTATATCTATAAAAATTAATTCATAAAAAATATTATGAAAACTAAAACAAAAACAAAAACAAGAGCTAAAACAAAAACTAAAGTCAAAATAACAAAACCAAACAAAAAAACGCAGAAATATTTGGGTGATAGAATTTATTTTGAAGTAATTTTGATGATAATTCTCATCCCAACTATTGTATTGTTTTTAATCCCTATTTTTCAGAAACCTATTTTTGAGAAATCAGGCAGATTGTCATACAAGACAGTTTATAGGACTGATAATAAATCTGTAGGAATTGTGACCGAAAAAAATGTTTATAAAATTGGTGATAAAATAACACTCTTTATAAAGAACAATTCAAGTGATTCAATATATTTTGAGCCGTGTGAATATTTGGGTAATTTTGAGAAAAAAGATAATGGTGTTTGGAGGAGCGAGAGAAGAGCTGTGAAAGATAAAGTTTACGATTCTGATAATTTCAGAAAAGAAAAAAACATAACCAGTTGTAATATAGATTTGCCGAGATCGGGTACTGGAACATACAGAGTTGTTATTAAAGTATATTATAATTGTCAGATGCCTGGTGAAAATGCGTGTTCAAGCTCAAAAGTTTTTTATTCAAATGAATTTAAAGTGACAGAAAACAAGTATTTAAAGTAAATAAACTCTGGTGTATGAATAACAAATTAACAAATTTTTCTTTTACTGTGATTTGTTGTAATTAATAGCAACTGTTTATAATTAGTTGTCGCAATTGGTACAACTAATTATTGTAAATTACTATTGATTTTTTGAGTTTATTTCAGGTTGGCATTGTTTGTGTCGGTGTGTGATTTTAAAAAAATATTAAAATTTAATTAGTAAAAATGCCAAGTAAAATTAAAAAAATCCAAGCGAGGGAAATTCTTGATTCTCGTGGCAACCCGACTATTGAAGTTGAGGTTGTTTTGGATAATAAAATTAAGGCAAAAGCGTCAGTTGCGTCCGGTGCGTCAACAGGAGAGTTTGAAGCATTGGAGTTGAGAGATGAGAATAAGTCAAAATATAACGGAAGAGGTGTTTTGCTGGCGTGTGAAAATGTTAATAAAAAAATAAATAAAGCATTAATCGGGCAGAGTGTAATAAATCAGAAAAAAATAGATAATATAATGCTGGAATTAGACAGAACTGAAAATAAATCTAATCTGGGCGCAAACGCAATTCTGGGAGTTTCCCTTGCCTGTGCCAGAGCTGGGTCGAAAGCGGTAAACAAACCGTTGTATAAATATCTTGCAGAAATTTTTCAATACTCAATCCCGAGTGCTCGGGATATCCAATATCCAACTCCGATGTTCAATATTTTAAACGGTGGCAAACATGCTGACAGCGGTCTCTCGGTTCAGGAGTTTATGATTGTGCCGATTGGAATTGGATCTGTGAAAGAAAAAGTCAGAGCCGGATCGGAAATATTTCACAATTTAAAGAATATTCTATCTGAACTTGATCATTCAACCGGAGTGGGAGATGAAGGTGGATTTGCTCCAAAACTGGATAGTCACGCCAGAGCGTTTGATTTAATCAGCGAGGCGGTTGAGAAAGCGGGATATAAAAGTGGGAAGGAGATATTTTTTGCCATTGACGCAGCGGCAAATTCCTTTTTTGTTTCGGAAGACGATAAATATGTCTTGAAACCGGAAAATGTTTCTTTGAATTATAAAAAATTAGTAGTGTTGTATTTGGAATGGATTAAAAAGTATCCGTTGTTTTCAATTGAAGATGGCTTGAATGAGGAAAACTGGAGTGAGTGGAAAGAAATGAAAAAGAAATTAATTACCGGAAATAGTGATCTGATGATAGTGGCAGATGATCTGACTGTAACGAATGCAAAAAGATTGCAAAAAGCAATTGATAATAATTGCGCCAATGCTATTATTATAAAACCCAATCAAATCGGGTCGTTGACGGAAACAATAAAGTGTGTGAAAATGGCGCAAGAAGCTAAATGGAAAATTATCGTTTCTCATCGGTCTGGTGAGACCTGTGATGATTTTATCGCAGATCTGGCGGTCGCCGTTGGTGCTGATTTTCTAAAAGCGGGATCGCTATCCCGCGGAGAAAGATTGGCAAAATATAATCGGTTGATGGAGATTGAGGGGGAGGTTGGGAATTAATTATTATATTGTCAATCTGTTATTCTGAATTTGTTTCAGAATCTTTGTTGTCTTAGGTTTAATTTAATCTATTTATAACAATGCTAAGAATTATATTGCAATCATTGTTTTTCAATTTAGTAAAACATTAATATTTCATAGGTCTAACTAGTGTAGCAACGGATAGATTTTGAAATAAATTCAGAATGACAAAAAGAGAAATAGGATTATTATAAGAGAAGTGATTTTAGTCTTAGTCAATTCTATGTGTTTTTATGACAGATTTAACATCAAGTGACGATGTTAGTTGTTTTAGTTTATTGTTTTTAGTGATAGATGTAATTCTATTTATTTTAATAATAGCTTTAATTTACGATTCGTTCGGTAAGAAGAAGATTGATATTAAGAAAATAAACAAATTGTCATTATTTATTTTAGCAATGTTTAATATTTTTGTTTTATATTACTTTTTTAAACATGTAATATTTATTAGTCTTATGCCAATTTGTTGACAATACGGAACCATGTGTGATTATGTATCTGGATTTCTATCAGAGTTTATGCTAAATTTATTTTAGTGCAAAAATGATATTTAAATTACAAAATTAAAAATTATATTTTTTTAGTTATGCCTAAAAAACCAACAAACATTCTCATCATTCTTGACGGCTGGGGAGTTGCTCCGAAATCAAAAGGTAATGCGATTGAATTGGCGAAGAAGCCGTTTTTTGACGCGCTTGTCAGAAAATATCCCTATACAATTCTTGGTGCAACGGGACTTGCGGTCGGACTTAGCAAAAATGAAAGAAGCGGGAGTGAGGCGGGACACTTGAATATTGGAGCGGGTAGGATAATAAAACAAAACGCGCGAATTGTGAATGAAGAAATTGAATCTGGGAAATTTTATAAAAATCCAAGAATATTAAAAACCATAGATCATGCCCTGAAGAAAAAAACTGATTTGCATTTCATTGGGCTTTTGTCTGATGCTGACAGTTCCCATAGTGATCCGGCGCATCTTTACGCTCTTTTGGAACTGGCAAAAAGAAGAAAGATTAAACAAGTTTATTTGCATCTTTTTACCGATGGAAGAGACACTTATAAAAAAACAGCGCTTATTTTTCTAAGTGAATTGAATGATAAAATAAAAAAAATCGGCATCGGAAAAATTGCTACGGTAGGCGGGAGATATTATGGAATGGATAGAGTACGGCATTGGGACAGGTTGCAAAGAGCTTATGGCTCTATGGTTTTGGGCGAAGGTCCTAAAAATTATTCCGCGGAAGCGATCGTAAAAAATTCATATAAAAACGGTTTAACTGATGAATTTATCATTCCAAGTGTTGTAATTGAAAAAACGGGAAAACCGGTGGCAAAAATAAAAGATAATGACGCTGTAATATTTTTCAATATTCGCAGTGACAGGGCAAGACACTTTACAAAATTGTTTGTTTTGGATAATATAACCGATTGCAAGAATAGGCGGAATAAACTTAAAAATATTTTTGCTTGTACCCTGTCTGACTTTGGATTAGATCTGCCGGTGCAAATTGCTTATCGTTCGCAAACGGTTAAAAACTCTCTTCCGGCGGTTATGAAAAATTTCAAACAGCTTTATATCTCTGAAGCGGAGAAATATCCTCATATTACATATTTCTTAAATGGCGGACACAAAAATCCAATCGGAGGTGAAATGAGAGAAAAGATCGCTTCCTCAAATGTTTTTTCTTATGACCAGCAACCAGAAATGTCAGCCGGTGATATTACAAAAGTTATCACTTCAAAGATAGAATACGATGCTTATGATTTCATAGCTGTGAATTATGCGAACGCTGATATGGTTGGACATACTGGAAATTTAAAAGCGGCTATAATAGCGATAGAATTTTTGGATAAATGTTTAAAACAAATAGTTGGAAAAGTTCTGGACAGCGGTGGGGTGGCAATAATTACTGCTGATCACGGTAACGCTGACGAAATGATTGATCTAAAAACAGGAAAGGAATTGACAATGCACAGTAAAAATCCAGTGCCGTTTATTATAGTAGGAAATAATTTAAATAAAAAAAATTGTGAATTAAGGAACAATGGTATTTTGGGAAATGTTACACCGACTTTATTGGATATTCTAAATGTTAAAAAGCCAAAAGAAATGGTTTTGGGAAGTTTGGTGAAGAAATAGTTGTGTTGTTATCTATTTTGTTTCTATGATAAGATTAAAAAATAAAGGTGTGAAATATTTGCTAATTTGATAGCAATGGTTTTATGGAATCTGAATACGAACCGTTGTAAATTTTTTATTCATTTATCGCAAGAATACAATGTTTTCCAGATAATTATATTTTTTATAGATTAAGAAATTCTAAAAATTTACAAGTTGGAAATGCTGTGCCAACTTTTCTTTCTATTACATTAAAAAACGCAATTAAAAAACATTTTAGAAAAACTTAATGATTATCCGATTTTTATGGCGGTTAGCGAGAATTCTGGCAAGGATAATTCAGGAGATGAAATTTACGAAATTGATAAAATAGAGAAAGAAAACTTAACGAACATGGACATTTGAAACAGAAGTGTAATTCGGATGATATTGCTTTTTCTTTTGAGAAATAGGGGAAGAAGAATGGGCTGAGTTTTTGGAGGGATTAATTTTAGAATTTAGATATTATGAATAAAAATAAAAAACAAGAAAATGATTTTGCTTTTATAGACGGGCAGAATTTATATATGGGGACAACTAAAAGTTCAAAAAAATCATGGAGAATCAATCTTAAAAAAAATTAGGATTTATTTGAAAAATAAGTATAAAGTTTCTATAGCGTATTATTTTTTGGGATATGTTAATGAAATAAATCGCAGTTTGTATGAAGAAATTCAAAAGACTGGTTTCGTCTTAATGTTTCGTGAGCACAATTCGGCAATGCTTGGAAAAAAGAAAGGCAATGTTGATTCTGATATTATTTTTCACATTATGAAAAAAATATATAAAAAAGAATCATTTGATAAAATAGTTCTTGTGTCCGGAGATGGCGACTATAAGATGCTGGTAGATTTTTTAATTGAGGAAAAAAAATTTAAAAAAATACTCTTTCCAAATAAAAAATTTGCCTCTTCGTTATATAGAAAACTTGCGCCTGTATATTTTGATTATCTTGACAATAAAGGCGTTAAAAGAAAAATACGGCAACAAAAAAAGAAAAGGTCTCCTTAGGTAGTTAGCCGTTCGGATTCCCTTTCGTCTTAATGTTTATATTGTATGACAAAAATATAAAGGTGTCAATGATTGGTTCTTGAACTATGATTAACAATAAAATTGTTAATGAAAAATATAAATATTCAAAACTAACTTCAAAAATTATCGGGGTGGCGACGGAAGTTCACAAGTTTTTAGGAAATGGATTTCAGGAAGTTATTTATCAAAGAGCATCGGCCATTAAATTAGGAGAAAAAGAATTATCTTTTACAAGAGAGTGGGAAATGCGCATTGGATATAAAGGAACAGATATTGGAATGAGAATGGTTGATTTCTTTATTGAAGATAAAATAATGCTGGAAATAAAAGCGGTAATAAGATTAGAATGTGTATTTGGCTCAAGCGATAAATTATTTAGAAGCGTATAATCTGGAAATAGGACTACTTATAAATTTTGGATCAAAAAGTATGGAATTTAAAAGATTGATGAGAAAACTAAAAAATAATCATAACATATCTTATTGTTAATTAAATTAAACTTAAAACTATGTGTGGAATTGCCGGTTATATTGGGGAAAACAAAGCTTCTGATTTTTTATTGGACGCTTTAAAAAGGCTGGAATATCGAGGGTATGATTCTGCCGGGATGGTTACTTTGAGTAATGGCAACACTATTGAATGCGTGAAATCCGTTGGTAAGATCAGCGCTTTTGAAAAAAAATTAAAAGGTAAAAAAATGGAAGGATGTGTAGGAATATCCCATACCAGATGGGCGACCCATGGTTATCCCTCAGAAGATAATACTCATCCGCACAGTGATAGTCGCGGTAATGTTTGGTTGGTTCATAATGGAATAATTGAAAATTATAGGATATTAAAAGAGAAATTAATTCAGGAAGGGCATAGTTTTAAGTCTGAAACTGATACGGAAGTAATTTCTCATTTGATAGAACATTATTTTGAAAACAATCTTGAAGAAGCTGTCCTAAAAGCGCTGGAGAAAATAGAAGGCGCTTACGCTCTGGCTATAATCGCCAAAAACGACCCCGGTAAAATTGTTGTTGCCAAGAAAAGTAGCCCTCTTGTTATTGGGGTCGGTAAAGATGAATATTTTATAGCATCTGATCCATCGGCAATAGCGGGATATACGGACAAGATAATTTATTTTGACGATAACGAACTGGGGACTATAGACAGAGACGGCTATAAAATTATTTCCACTATTGATGGTAATCAGGTAAAAAAAGATCAATGTGAAATAGATTTAAGTGTTTCTGAAATACAGAAAGACGGTTATGAATATTTTTTGCTAAAAGAAATATTTGAAAGTCCGGAAGTTGTCAAAAATTCAACCAGAGGAAGAATAATTTCTGAGGAAGGATTGGTTAAGTTGGGCGGTTTGGAGGTTCTTGATCAGGAAAAGTTAAGAAATATCAACAGGATAATCATTATCGCCTGCGGAACAGCCAGTTATGCCGGATTGGTAGGTGAATATATGCTGGAGGAATATGCTGGCATTCCCGTTGAAGTTGAACTCGGTTCTGAATTCAGATACCGAAAACCGATTATAAATTCCCAAACAGCAGTTATCGTTATCAGCCAGTCGGGGGAGACAGCCGATAGTCTTGCTTCACTTTTGGAAGCAAAAAGAAAAGGCGCTTTAACGCTGGGAATTGTTAATGCTGTCGGTAGTACTATTGCCAGAGAAACCGAAGCGGGAATCTATAATCATGCCGGATCGGAAATATCAGTAGCGTCAACAAAGGCTTTTATTTCCCAAATAATTGTTCTGGCGCTTTTAACCGTTTATTTTGGCAGAATGAGAGAAATGTCTTTTGTAATGGGAAAGCGTATTACAGAAGAGATCCGGAAAATTCCGTCACTGATAGAAAAGGTGTTGGAAAATAATGAACAAATAGAAGGATTGGCAAAAAAATATTCAAAATATAAAAACTTTCTTTTTTTGGGACGGAAATATAATTATCCCATTGCCAACGAAGGCGCTTTAAAATTGAAAGAAATTGCCTATTATGTTCACGCGGAAGGATATCCCGGCGGAGAAATGAAACACGGACCGATTGCGATGATTGATGAAAATTTTCCCTGTGTTTTTATAATTCCCAGTGACAGTGTCTATGAAAAAATGTGGAGTAATATGGAAGAAGTAAAAGCGAGAAAGGGAAAAATTCTTGCTATTGCTACGGAGGGCAATCAGGAGATAGAAAGCATTGCTGACGATGTTATTTATATTCCCAAAACGCTTGAAATGCTCACTCCAATCCTGGCTGTTATACCCACTCATCTTTTTGCCGCTTATATGGGAATGGAACTGAACTGTAATATTGATAAGCCGAGAAATTTGGCAAAGAGTGTGACGGTGGAATAG
>CAZBCK010000035.1:0-10587 GCA_964490635.1 uncultured Candidatus Saccharibacteria bacterium
AGAGGGAGCAATCTACATCCGCTTTTATACTCAATACGGTGTAGCTTCGGAAACAATTATCGTTCCAATGAATAATAATTCAAACCAAAGCAATCTTAATGAAGGAGACATTATCACCGGACCGGATAAGATCAAGGTCTATATCATTAATAACCATAATTACAAAAGACACATCTTCAATCCCGATATATTCAAGATGTACAACCATCTCAAATGGGAGAATATCAAACAAGTGTCAAAAGAAACTTTAAACTCTTTTAAAACATCTAATCTTTATAGAACTCTCAATGATTACAAGGTCTATCTCTTGGAAGAGATAGATGAGATAAAAGCAAACAAACACCATCTTAACCTAACCCCCCAACAATTTAAAAAAGAATATGACTGGAACGGAGTATTTGAGATAAATAAGGAGGAAGCGGGGTATTATGAAGAAAGATAAAAAAGAGATAAAAATAAATTTATGATATTATCAATCATCATTCCCACAAAAAACGAAGAAAAATATTTGCCAAAACTTTTGAAAAGTATAAAGAAACAAACATTCAAGGATTATGAGATCATAGTTTCCGATAACTGCTCAAAAGATAAAACAAAAGAAATTGCGAAAAAATACGGCTGTAAAATTGTCAGTGGAGGATTGCCCGGAAAAGCAAGGAACCAAGGAACAAAAGTGGCTCAAGGTAATATATTACTATTTTTAGATGCCGATACTGAATTAAAAACTGAAGATTTTCTCAGAAAGGCAATTGAGGAATTTAAAAACAGAAGATTGGATATTGCCGTGCCGTTAATGTTTCTAAAAGGAAAAAAAACGGACAAGCTCTATTTTGAATTTTGGAACCGTCTCACGGAATTTTTTCAGTATTCTTTGACACCTTTCGCCGGCGGTTGGTGTATTTTTATTAAGAAAGATCTGCATAATAAAATAAAAGGTTTTGATGAAAGAATAATTTTGGGAGAAGATTCTGATTATGCGCAAAGGGCCGTTAAATATAAACTATTCAAAATAAAATTTAAAGTTCTGAAAAGCATTAAAATTCAGGTTTCTCCTCGTCGCTTTGAAAAAGAAGGTCATCTGAAAGTCGCTGCGCAATCAATCGGAACCGGACTTCATTGGGCATTTTTGGGAAAAGACAGGAAGAATAAATTCGGGTATAAATTTGATATTTATAAAAAATGATTACGATAGAATGCCAAAATTTTTTACATTAATAACTGTTATAGGAATATTTATAATATTTGGAGTTGCGGGGAAATTTATCTATGACGACTATTCAAATCTGCGTAAAAAAATATCCGCTCACAATAATAGTGTTGCTGTTTTGCCGGTGAAAGAATCAACAATAGCAGGTGGAGTGGTTCCGCATCATTCGGTCGCCGAAAGCATTATTGAAGATTTTTTCAGCAATATTGCCAAAGTGGAATATCTGGAGACAATTGTTTTGCTAAGCCCCAATCATTTTGATAGTGTAAATTTTGCCAAAGAAGAAGCATTTATATCTGTTTCAAAGGATGCCAGAGATTTGGATGGTCTTGAAATTGACAATTCGCTTTTGAATGATTTATCTGTCAAAAATAAATTTGAATTCAATAGCTCATTTATTAAATTGGATCACGGAATTACGAATTTATTGCCATTTATTAAAAAGCATTTTCCTAAAACAAAAATAGTTCCAATTCTGGTTCCGTTTGAAACAGACAAAGAAAAGATTAAAAAACTGGCAAAAGATATCAACTCAAAAATATCTTCTAATGGAATAGTGATCGCCAGTGTTGATTTTTCGCATTATCTTCCAAAAAGTGTCGCTGATCTCCACGATATCAAAAGCACAAGAACACTTGTGAATTTTGAAGAAGAAGAATTTGAAAATTTGGAAGTGGATTGTTGGCAATGCTTATACGTGGCAAGATTATTTGCCCGACAGCGCGGGAAAGAATTTCCGGAAATTATCGCGCGCAATAATTCTGTTGATTTTTCCGGAATAAAAGACGAGGAAGAAACAACATCCTATGTCAGTATTGTTTTCAAGGAGGGGACTTTCCGAGATAAAAAAATAATTGAAAGTAAAACGGTTTTATTCGTCGGAGACATTATGTTGGACAGGGAGGTGGAAAATTTAATGGCAAAAAACGGAACGCTTTATCCCTTCCGGAAAATAAATAGATTTACGAACGGTGTTGACATTGTCTTTGGAAATCTGGAGGGACCAATTGTGAAAGATCTTCCCGATTTTTCGGACAGATCTCTGAAATTTGCTTTTTCAAAAAATACTGTTGAAGGGCTTGCTTTTGGAAATTTTAGTTTACTTTCATTGGCAAATAATCATACTCTGAATGCCAGAGAGAACGGACCAAGAGAAACAAGAGAATTTTTAAAGAAAGGCGCTATAGATTTTGTCGGAGATCCTTCAGAATGTTCTCAAGAATTTTCATATCAAAAAAATGGGATAGCATTTCTTGCTTTTAATGAAACTTATCCTTCAAGCTGTACTGATAAAGAAATTATTGACACTATAAAATCGGTCAAGGCGAAAAACCCAGAAGATTTTTTGATTGTCAGTTTGCACTGGGGAAATAAATATCGTTTGACAAGTTCGTACAATCAGCGGAAGTTAGCGTGTCAAATAATTGACGCCGGAGCGGACTTGATCATTGGTCATCATCCTCATGTCGTTCAGGAAATTGAGATATATAAAAACAAATTAATTTTCTATTCTCTGGGAAATTTCATTTTTGATCAATATTTTTCAAAAAACACTCAGCAGGGGCTTGCCGTTGGGCTTGAGATCTATCCAAACGCGAACGCTCAAAAATATTCTTCTCTCAACGGCAAAGAGCTTGTCTTTCGTCTTTTTCCAATTCAAAGCAAGCTGTCACAGCCGTTTTTAATGGAACAAAAAAACGCAAAACTGTTTTTAGAAAAGCTGGCGAAGAAATCTGATAAAAGTTTGGCTGAAGGGATAAGAAGTGGTATAATAGAAATTAAGTAACAGGACTTTAATGTTTTTTGTAGCGAATAATGATATTAATATTTTTAAAGGAAAATAAACTTAATTTTTTAATAAGTCAAAAATTATGACTCATTTGACTAAACCGAAAAATAGTGAAGTTGATGCTCATACTTATATAAAAGAAGAGTTTGAAAAATTAGGTTGGATTGTAAGAAATCAAATATTGATCAATATATTATGACGAAGAACCAAATTTTAATGGCAAGTGTTTAACAGTTGTCTTAAACGGCAGTGTTGGAGAGACTTTTTTTCAGTTTGATGATTTTATAACAAAATGGGTATAATCCTTATTTGTTATTCTATGTTGCAGTAATGATTAGAAAACATAAATGGAAATATAATTATTATAGGAAGTTAAATTTAACAAAACTTAAGAAAATGCAAATCCCAATGCCTTTTAAGAATGAGACAGAATTAGATTTAAATTATGTAGAAACAATTACAAAAAACATTTATGGTTTTAATGAACTAAAAAAATATTTGCAGTAAAGTGTTTTAAAAAATTATTTATAATAAGCATTATGAAAATAAAAAAGGAAAGAAAAACTACTATTAAAAAAGGGAGAAGAGCAATGAAGAAAGCGGCAAAAAAAGTCAAAGTGAAAGCGAAGAAGACGGATAAGACAAAAACTAAAAAGATAGTCAGAAAACAAAGTACGAAAAAAGCGGTTAAAAAAAAGGCAGCAAAGAAATTTTTTAAAAAAACCGCGATTAAAAAAAATAAAATGGCAAAAAAAACGAAAGCTGGAAAAAAAATTAAAAAAAAAGCCAAAGGAAAATTTGGAATTAACAATGAACAGATCAAAGAATTGATAAACAGAGGAAAATCAAGAGGATTTATAACACAAGAGGAAATTGTTCATGTCATTCCTGATGTTGAAGATGATATAGCAGGGTTGGAATATCTGTATGAACAGCTGGAACAAAACAGCATAGAAGTACGAGACACTGTTGATATAATTGATTTTTCTGATAAGAAAGAGGATGAGAGCAAAAAAAGCGTAAAAGAAGTTAAAGCGGAAATGAGCAGTTTATCGCTTGATAACATTTTTAATGACTCAGTCCAGATGTACCTTCGTGAGATAGGAAGAGTTCCACTCTTGACCGGAGAGGAAGAAATCCAGTTGTCAAAAAGAAAAGAAAGAGGTGATTTTGTGGCAAGACAAAAAATGGCGGAAGCAAATCTTCGTCTGGTTGTAAGTATCGCGAAAAAATATGTTGGGCGAAGCGCGAATTTAAGTTTATTAGATCTGATACAAGAAGGAAATATAGGATTATTTCGGGCAGTGGAAAAATTTGATTATCACAAAGGGTATAAATTTTCAACCTACGCAACTTGGTGGATCAGACAGGCAATCACAAGAGCTATTGCCGATCAATCAAGAACTATTAGAATTCCTGTTCATATGGTTGAAACGATAAATAAATTTTCGCAAATCACGAGACGGCTTGTTCAAGATCTTGGACGAGAGCCTTTACCGGAAGAAATTGCTTCTGAAATGGGAATAGAAGTTGAGAAAGTGAGACATATTATGAAAATATCGCAAGATACTGTTTCTTTGGAAACATCAGTTGGAGAAGGTGATGACAAAAGCACGCTACGTGACTTTATAGAAGACACAGAGACTGTTCTTCCGTCTCAAGATGCGGGACGGCGGCTTTTAAAAGGATATGTCAAAGAAGTTCTTGTTGAACTTTCTCCAAGAGAACAAAAGATCTTAAAAATGCGTTTTGGATTGGAAGATGGAGTTACCCATACTTTAGAGGAAATTGGGCAAGAATTTGGTGTAACGAGAGAAAGAATTCGTCAAATAGAAGCTAAAGCGTTGGAAAGAATCAAAAAGCACAGAGAATCAAAAAAACTGGAGGATTATTAAATTACTATTTAGAGATAAACTAAGCACTGTTCCTTGGAATAAAATTGAAGCCCTAAGCGTATGTTTTTCCTTCTCGGCATCTTTTCAAATCTTTCAATAATTTTTTATTCGGTTGATTCCGCAGTCGCTCTTTTTAGTTTATCCGCAATCTGAATCTTTGGTTTGATTTTATTCTTCTTTTTATGGTTTTTTGTTTCGCGATTCTGGCATCATATTTTCCATTCTTATTTTTTATTCCGCATTGATTCTCTGTGAATTGTTGTTCTGTTTTTTCTCAATATCTGAGCGATTTCTTCCTGTTTTATTTTTGTTTTTTTAAGATCGGATAGTTTATTTCTCTTGTCCGGTGTAATATGTTTGTAGGACATCTGTTTGCTGATTAATAATTATACTAACTTGCTAAAATAATTCCATTATTTTTGTCATTCCCGCGGAGGCGGGAATCCAGTAAGTCTCAATAAACAATGATTTTCGTATAATTTTTTTTAATTTGCAAAAATGAAATTATTTAAGCAAGTGAATATAAGTGCGAATACTTAATTAAGTCTTTTGTAATGTTGCGATTGGGAGTAGAATGTAGGATTTGGTCCTTGACAAAAATATTTAGCTATGCTATGGTTAAATTTCTTAATCAACGGATCTGTCTATTTCTTTTTCAGCTAAATATCTGACCTTGAGATTCACGAGTCAGATTTTTTTTTATTATTATATGACACAAACAACATTTGACGGGCTTGGTATCGTGCCTAAAATTCTGGAAATTTTAGATTACCTTCACTTTACAGTTCCTACTCCAATTCAATATCAATCAATTCCAATAGCTCTTAGCGGAAAGGACATTATGGGTATTGCTCAAACCGGTACTGGCAAAACTCTGGCTTTTGGTGTGCCGATGATCCAGAAACTGGCAATATCCGGCGGCACCGGACTTATTATTCTTCCAACGAGGGAGCTGGCTTTGCAAGTGGATGAAGCGATCAATAAAATTAGTAGAGGATTAAATGTCAAAACAGTAGTTCTGATCGGAGGACAAAATATAAATCGCCAGATCGGTCTTTTACATAGAAAGCCCGATGTAATAATCGTTACTCCGGGAAGACTTGTTGATCATCTTGAAAGAAAAACAATAAACCTATCTAAAGTTTCGGTTCTGGTTCTTGATGAAGCGGATCGGATGCTAGATATGGGTTTTGCGCCACAAATAAAAAGAATATTATCAAGTGTGCCGAAAGAAAGACAAACAATGCTATTCTCCGCGACTATGCCGTCTAACATTATCCAAATTGCCAAAATATATATGAAACTTCCCGTGCGAGTTGAAATATCGCCTTCCGGGTCTGCTGCAGCTAATATTACGCATGAGATATTTATTGTGAAAAGAGAATCAAAATTGGCTTTGCTAGAGACCGTTCTCAAAGAATATAATGGAAGCACGCTTATATTTTCCAGAACAAAATTTGGCGCGAAAAAGATTGCTTACGCCATCAAAAAAATGGGCTATACAGCTTCTGAAATTCATTCCAATCGGAATCTTCACCAACGATTGAGAGCGCTCTCCGGATTTAAAAAAGGCACTTATCAATTTTTGGTTGCGACAGATATTGCCGCGAGAGGCATAGATGTGACCAATATTGAACTTATCATAAATTTTGATCTGCCCGAGAATGCCGAAGATTATGTTCACAGAATAGGAAGAACCGGACGAGCGGGACACTCCGGACACGCAATTTCATTTGTGATGCCAAATCAAAAATACGATATCAGAATAATTGAACGCCTGATCAAAAAAGAACTACCAATTTCCAAGCTTCCAGACCTGCCGGAAGTCAAACCCAGTCAGAATTCCACTCGTAGAATTAATGACAACCAAAACAGAATGAATTATTCCAGTCGTTCAAATAAAAACAACAGGAGATCGGGAAATCGTTCAGCAAATAGTTCCTCCGGTCAAAGGAAAAATTCCGGATTTAAACACAAAAAGTGGTAATTATTTTGATACAGTTATTTACTTTAAATTACGAAATACTTTCTTCTGTTATTCCAACTGGAGTGAATGAGGTACGAATGAGCGGAATGAATAAATTGAAGAATGCATTAAAACTAACAAAAAAGAAATAGGAAAAGAATTTGCCGATGTTCTAAACTATGTTTTGATCTTAGCTTATGGTCTTGATATTGGCATTGTAGAAGCAACAAAATAAAATCACAAGAAATACCCGATTGAGAAAAATAGGGGAAAAGTGTGTAAGGTAGGCTAGGTTATAGGATGGTTTAACAAAATAAAAATATGGTGAAAATAAAAGGAATTGAAAAACACACAGGAGAGGGTCACAGAAAAAGACTGAGAAAAAGATTTTTACAATCTGGATTTGATGGTTTTCTTGATTATGAAATTATTGAATTGCTTTTATCACTTGGCACTCCTAGAAAAGATTGTAAAAAATCGGCAAAAGACGCAATTGTAAAGTTTAAAGGGTTAATAGGAGTGTTAGACTCAACACTTGAAGAATTGCAACAAGTTGAAGGGATTGGACCATCTAACGCTTTTGGAATTAAATTATTCCAAGCGACATCTGAGCGCTATACCAGAGAGAAAATTACTCCTAGTATATTACTTAATTCACCACAGTTAGTATTTGAATATTTGAAAGAAAAGATTGGAAAAGAAAAAAAAGAACATTTTACAATCATCTGTCTTGATATTCGCAATAATCTAATTGTTGAGGAAGTTTCTGTTGGAACATTAAATGCAAGTCTTGTGCATCCTCGTGAAGTCTTCAAAAAAGCAATTCTAAATAATTCATCTCATGTTATTATTGCCCATAATCATCCCTCGGGAGATCCAACTCCGTCAGAAGATGATATTATTACAACAAGACGGCTAGTAGAGTCAGGTAAAATTCTAGGAATTGCTGTTACAGATCATATAATTGTAGCGAAAGATAAATTTATGAGTTTTAAAGAGAAGGGGATATTAAATTAAGATAAAGTATTAGTTTTGAAATTTAACAAGTATCTCTAACAAGAAAATCACATAAAAAATACTTATTATTAGCCGAATACAGAGCGTTATATTATGCTAGTGCAATTGAAGTATAACATAATAACTTCTATAAAACATCTTTAATATGGGTGTTTTTTTATGATATAATTACAGTATGCTGTATGTGTGTAATGTAAAATTTGACATATTTTAAAGTTTTGCTAAAATGTATATATGAATAATAAAAACATCAAAGACATAGCAAGCGTAATTGCTGGATATACTTTTAGAACGGCGTTAAAATCACGTAAAAATGGTTTGATGGCTGTTGTTCAGGCTAAGGATATTTTGGACAATCTTTATATCACTAAAGACAGTTTAACTAAAATCGATTTGCATAAATATCAGACAAGAGCAATCGTCAAAGAAAATGACATCGTTATTTCTTCTCGAGGTAGTTTTAAGGCAAATATTATTAAAGGTGACACAGCCGATACAATTGCGTCTTCTTCTATTTATATCCTGAGAATTAAAGACAAAAACATCTTGCAGGAATATTTGGCAATTTATTTAAATACTGCTGAAGGGCAAAAAAAGATTAAAGAAAAAATGACTGGTAGCGCGATTAAAACAATTTTGCGCAAGGATTTGGAAAATGTAAAAATACCAATACCAAATAAAGATATTCAAAACAAAATTATTGATTTGTATAAAAATAATCAAGCGCAGCAAAAAATATTAGCAAGAAAAAAAATATTAATTAATGAAATTATTGAAAATTCAATTTCTAATTATCTAAAATAAAAAATTATGACTACACAAAAATTTACTCAAGATCAACTTAATAAAACGCTTTGGGCGGCTGCTGATTCATCTCGTTCTTCTCTTGATGCGGGGGTTTATAAAAACTATGTATTGATAATGCTGTTTTATAAATATTTGAGTGATTTATTTAAGAAACAGGAAAAAAAGTTTCAAGAAAGATTTGGCGGAGCTTCCCGCGTGAGTGATAAACTAAGAACCGGGCGTTTTTATTTACCGCCAAATACTTCTTTTGATTATATTTATAGTATAGTAGAGCAGGATAATATTGGGGAGGAACTTAATAAAGTTTTGGCAAAAATAGAAGATGAAAATAAGCAAAAACTGGAAGGAATTTTAACTTCCCTTGATTTTAATTCGGAAAATATTTTAGGTAAATTAGACCAAAGGAATAAGATGATCCGTCATTTAATTCACGACTTTTATAAAATTGATCTAAGCGAAGCGGATGATGATATTATCGGTAATGCCTATATGTATATGATTGAAAAGTTTGGCGCTGACGCAGGCAAGAAGGCGGGAGAGTTTTTCACGGTAAAATGTGTTGCCAAACTACTTGCAAAATTAGCTCAGCCAAAAGACGGCGACAGAATATGCGATCCTGCTTGTGGATCAGGTGGACTGCTTTTACTCGCCGGCGAGGAAGTTGAGAAACAGGGTTCAAAAAATTACGCTTTATATGGGCAAGAATCAACTGGTTCAACCTATCAATTAGCGCGAATGAATATGTTTTTGCATGACAAGGATTCAGCTCGGATTGAGTGGGGTGATACTCTTAATAATCCTCTTTTAGTTGAAAATGATAAGCTTATGAAATTTGATTTGACAATTGCAAACCCTCCGTTCTCTTTAAAAAAATGGGGAGCGGAAAACGCAGAAGGCGATAAATATAATCGGTTTTGGCGAGGCATTCCTCCAAAAGATAAAGGCGATTTTGCTTTTATCTCTCATATGGTAGAAGTAGCTAAGCCAAAGACAGGCAGAGTAGCAGTAATTGTTCCTCATGGCGTTCTTTTTCGCGGCGGGGCGGAAGGAAAAATCAGACAGGCGTTGCTGGAGGAAAATATAATTGATTCAGTGATAGGTCTTCCCGCTGGGCTTTTTCAAACAACTGGCATCCCAGTCGCAATTTTGATTATTGATCGTTCCAGAGAAAAAGGCGGAGCCAACGAAAAAAAGAAAGATGTTTTATTTATTGAAGCATCAAAAGAGTTTATTCCAGGCAAAGCGCAAAATTCATTGAGCGATGAGAATATTGAAAAAATTTATTCAACTTACAAAAACAGAAAAACAATTGACAAGTTTTCCAGAGTAGTTGATTTTGATGAAATAAAAGAAAATGATTTTAATTTGAATATTACAAGATATGTTGATACTTTTGAAGAAGAAGCGGAGATTGATATTTCAGCTAATCTCAAGGAGCTATCTAAAATAAATCCGGAGCTGGATAAGCTTGAAAAGGAAATGAGGAGAAATTTAAAAAAGTTGAATATTAAATAAAATATATGGCAATTAATATTTTTGAAAAAATTAAAAAAAGTAAACGAATATAATAGTGATTATTGGTCAGCTCGTGAACTATACAAGGTGTTAGAATATAGTGATTATCGTAATTTTTTGAATGTTGTTGATAAAGCAAAAGAGGCATGTAAGAACAGTGGGCAAGATATCCACAACCATTTCGTTGATACCGACGATATGGTTTCTATAGGATCTGGGGCAAATAGACTAGTTGACACAATTCATCTTTCTCGTTATGCCAGAAGATTTGCCTCCAGCTGATGGGATTGGGAAAGCGAAAACTCGTGTAAAGAAATTGGGGAGAAATAAGAAGTTGAAAAGTTGATTGGGTGAGTGTGGTTTGATTTTGTGGGTTGGGGTGGTATGATTA
>CAZBCK010000036.1:0-10546 GCA_964490635.1 uncultured Candidatus Saccharibacteria bacterium
ATAATAATTTAAACTATGAACAAACAAAATTTAGAAATCAAGCGCCACTCATTGGCGCACATTCTTGCCGCTGCTGTTTTGGAAATGTTTCCAGAAACAAAATTCGCGACCGGTCCGGCAATTGAGAATGGATTTTATTATGATTTTGAATTACCGCGAACCCTCATTCCCGAAGACTTACCAATTCTGGAAAAAAAGATGAAA
This sequence comes from uncultured Candidatus Saccharibacteria bacterium, assembly GCA_964490635.1. Taxonomy (GTDB): domain Bacteria; phylum Patescibacteriota; class Minisyncoccia; order JAHIHE01; family JAGLIN01; genus JAYEHC01. Next base: position 205 of record CAZBCK010000036.1, read on the forward strand.
GAGATCATCAAAAAAAATTTTCCGTTTGAAAAACAGGTTATCAAACACGACAAAGCGATAGAACTTTTCAAAAAGGCAAAACAGAATTATAAAATAGAAATTCTGGAAAATGAAGCAAGTAGCAAAGAAATGACTCTGTATAAAATTGACGGCTTCGTGGATTTATGCAAAGGTCCGCATCTTGACTCAACGGGTGAGATAGACTTCAGATCATTTAAGCTGACAAAAATTGCCGGCGCTTATTGGCGAGGAGATGAAAAAAACAAAATGCTTCAGAGAATTTATGGACTTGCTTTTGAAAATAAAAAAGAGCTGGCAGAATATCAAGCAAAAATGAAAGAAGCGGAAAAAAGAGATCATCGAAAACTGGGAAAAGAGCTGGAACTGTTTCTGACAAATCCTCTTGTCGGACAAGGGTTAATATTATGGCAGCCAAAAGGCGCTCTGCTTTGGAGAATTATGGAGGATTTTTGGTATGAAGAACATTTGAAAGCCGGTTATGAACTGGTTCGCACACCGCACATCGGCAACCGAAAACTTTGGGAGAAATCCGGGCATTGGGGATTTTACAATGAAAGTATGTATCCCCCACTGGAAATCGGACAAAGTCTGGAGGATGTTCAAAAAGGTAAAAAAGTGACAGCAAAAGAAGAGTGCCTATTAAAACCAATGAACTGTCCGTTTCATATCGTTATTTATAATTCAAAACCACACAGTTATCGGGAACTGCCAATCAGATGGGCGGAAAGCGCCACTGTCTATCGCTATGAAAAATCCGGCGAGCTTTCGGGACTGACCAGAGTTCGCGGCTTTACGCAAGATGACGCGCACATAATTTGTACGAAAGAACAAGCGGAAGAAGAGCTTAAAAAAGTGCTTGATTTTATAATTTTTGTTTTTAAGTCGTTCGGCTTCAACGAATATAAAGTTTACTTATCCGTCAGAGATTCCGGAACTAAAAAATATGCCGGGTCTGACGAAAACTGGGATTTTACTGAAAAAGTTTTGGAAAAGGTCGCTCAGGAAAAAAATCTGGATATTGAAAAGGATATCGGCGGCGCGGTGTTTTACGGACCTAAATTGGATTTCAAGATCAAAGACTGCCTGGGAAGAGAGTGGCAATGTTCAACTTTGCAATATGATTTTAATTTACCGGAAAAATTTGACATGACTTATATCAACGAAAAGGGAGAAAAAGAAAGACCATTTATGCTTCACCGCGCTTTGTTCGGATCCTTTGAAAGATTTATCGGCATTCTGATTGAACACTACGCCGGCGCCTTTCCTGTTTGGCTTTCCCCTGTTCAGGTTAAAATCCTGCCGGTTTCATCTGAAAAACATTTAGATTATGCCAAGAAAGTTCATTCCCTGCTTCTGAAAAACAGCATCCGCGCGGAAATTGACAGCAACAATGAAACGATCGGTAAAAAAATCCGCGAGGCGGAAAAACAAAAAACCCCCTATATACTTGTTGTCGGAGATAAGGAATCTGAAAGCGATTCCGTTGCCGTGCGATCACGAGGATCAAGAAATATTGAAGATATGAAAATTGAAAAGTTTGTTGAGAAAATTTGGGAAGAGATTGAAGAAAAAAAATAAGTATGTTGACAAGATACCCCCCCCTTCTGCTATTATGCAAAGTATCAAAGGAGGGAAACAAAAATGTGAACGCACATTGAGAAACAAATTGCAAACTGTGTGAAGTTTGCGGAATCGGATGAATGAACACACAAAGATCTAGGAGGTCAAAAACAAATGACACAAACAGACAAGAAAGGTAAGACGACAAGGACGATAGTAGCAGTAGCGCTACTGACTATGGCATTGCTTTGCGTGATGGCAATGCCAGCGACGGCAAGAACGGTTGTGCATCCATCAATAGTTACTGGGCAGGAAACAGGGTTTTGTCTTTATCCGGACGAGATTGCTGAAATTCACTATTTCCCAAATGAACAAGGGAATAAGATGTTTACCACTTGGCACACAAATCTATGGATGTATGATCAAGCAGCTGCCATGACTTTCTATTGGAAAGATATGGCAAATCCTAATGACCAGTGGCATGAATGGAGAGATGCATCCGTTGGTTGTTATTGGCCAAAGACTACACAAAATCTTTATAGTGGAAGTAGCACTATCGGCTATAAATTTGCTTTTCAGCAATGGACCAGCCAGATGTTGCCTATCTGCATAAAGGTATCTTGAACGAATAGCTAAACGCGGAGAAGGTTGGCAAAAATTGTTAACCTTCTATTTTTTAATTGTTACCTTTTTTTTAATTAATTTATTAAACATAAATTTATGAAACAATTTCTAAAAATAACAAAAATTAAATTATCTATTATTTTTAGTTTTTTTATTCTAGCTTTTATTCTATCTATAGTATTCCGTGTTTTTACAGAAGTGGCTGTTAATAATATAACTGGCAAAAAAGAAATGGAATATTTTATGAAAAATATTTTTCCTTTTGCCGGTTTAATATTAACCGTCTTAAAATTCTATCTCTTCGCCTGTTTGGCTGTTTATTTTACTAGTAAATCAGAAAAAAATAGAAAATAGAAATATTTAGTTTTAGAAAACAACAAACAAATCTTGATATCTAAAACAAAAGTGGTAAATTAAAAGTAACCAACTATAAAAGGAGGAATATACATTGACAGAAAACAAAATAGAGTTAATAACCTATAGAAAAATTGCGGAGCAACTTATCGGAGCGATAACTATTAATATTGCCGGTGTTTCTATAAATCAAGAAGAGGCGATTAAAGAAGTCTATGGCTTAGTTAAAAAAGCTAGGATCATTATTACAACCGGAAAAGGAAGATCGGGATATATTGCCCAATTTTTCGCTCAAAGATTAAGTCATATTTTAGAAATTGGAAAGGTGTGGTTTATAGATGATTCTACCACTCCATCTATTTCTGAAGATTGTTTAGTGATAATGGTCACTGGCTCGGGAGAAACAAGAAGTCAGATAGAAATAGCCAAAGAAGTAAAAGAAATCGGAGCAAAACTGGTGGTAGCAACAAGCAAACCAAAATCAACAATTGGCAAATTGGCTGATGTCCTTATTCTTATTTCTGGACGTAACACTAAAGAATCAGAATCGGTTTTACCACTGGGAACAGGATTTGAACTTGCTGCTCTGGTTGTTTTAGAAGCTCTTAACGGTTATATAATAAAAAAAGATAAAGTGCCACCCGAAAAACTTAAAAACAGTCACCGAAATCTAGAATAAATAAAAAAACCATCAACAAGATGGTTTCTTTTTTATTTTTTCTAGAACTTCCTTAATTTTGTTATTTCGAAATGAAACGGAGCAAAGCCCCAATCTTCATTGAGATAAACTCCGCGGAATGAAAAATCTCTGAACTTTATTAAACAAACAGAACAGTTATATTTATAAAATTCTTAGATCCCTCAGTCGCACCTCCTTCAGGATGACAGAATTTTTTATTTGCAAAATTATTTCTCAATCCCTGCTTTTATAAACTCCCGAAATAAAGGATGAGATTTTAATGGTCGTGATTTGAATTCGGGATGAAATTGGGAAGCAACAAAAAAAGGATGCTTGCTTTTTGGTAGTTCCACAATTTCCATCAACCGCCTATCAGGAGAAATTCCGGAAAATATCAAACCGCTCTTTTCCAAAATTTTAATATAATCAGGATTAACTTCAAAACGATGGCGATGTCGTTCGGAGATTTTACCAGTTTTATAAGTATGATAAGCAATAGTGCCTTTTTTCAATTCCGCCGGATAAGCGCCCAGACGCATTGTCGCGCCATATTTTTTTTCGCGCAGATTCTTTTTCTGCTCCGGCATAATGTCTATTATGGGATATTTTGTATTCTCGTCAATTTCCGCTGTGTTCGCATTTTTGAGTTTACAGACATTTCTGGCAAACTCAATACAGGCAATTTGCATTCCATAACATAGACCTAAAAATGGAATTTTATTTTTTCGCAAATATTCAACTGCCTTGATTTTTCCTTCAATTCCTCTGCCTCCAAAACCTCCCGGAATAATAACTCCGTTGAGTTTTTTTAGTTCTTTCAATTTGGCGGGATTCTTCTCATATTCTTCAGAATTTATCCATTCAATGATCGGTTTTCTGTTATTTGCCCAAGCGGCGTGCTTCACTGCCTCAATGACAGAAATATATGAATCCGCCAAAACAAAATCTCCCGTGTTGAAATATTTTCCGACAATACCAATTCTGACTGTTTTATCCAAATTTTTGATCTTACTCGCCAATTTTTTCCAATCTTTCAAATCATTTTTTTTAATCTTCATTTCAAATTTGGAAAGTATTTTTTGAGCCAGATTTTCTCTGTCAAAATTAACAGGAACATCATAAATTGAATCTATGTCCGGCGCAGAAATAACATTATCTTTTTCAATATTGCAAAACATAGAAATTTTTTCTCTTCTCGTCTTATCAATCGGAACCTCGCTTCGGCAAACAATAAAATCCGCCTGAATTCCCGCCGAATTAAGCGTCCGCGCAGCATATTGCGTTGGTTTTGTTTTCATCTCACCAATCTTATTCGGAATCGGTAGATAACTAACCATAAAAATAATTACATCCTTCGGCTGTTTTGATTTCAACATCCGCGCCGCTTCCAAAAACAAAACATTCTGGTATTCCCCAATCGTTCCGCCGATTTCAATCAAAACAAAATCCGCTTTTGTGGTCTTGGCAACTTTTTTTATTCTTCTGATAACTTCCAGCGGAATATGTGGTACAACTTCCACGCACTTGCCTCCATATTCAAGATTTCTTTCTTTCCGGATAACCGATTCATAGACTTTTCCCGTTGTCATATAATTATCAGAAAGAATACTAACATCCAAAAACCTCTCGTAGTTTCCAATGTCCTGATCGGTTTCAATTCCATCGTCGGTCACAAAAACTTCCCCGTGTTCAATCGGGTTCATCGTTCCCGCGTCAACATTGATATACGGATCAATCTTCATCGCTGTCACCGAAAAACCCTTGCTCTGCAAAACTTTTCCAACCGAAGCGGTCGTAACGCCCTTCCCCACCCCCGACATCACTCCGCCGATGATGAAAATGTATTTTGTTTTTTGAGACATAGGATTGGTATTTAAATATTATTTTTGGTTTTCTGTGAATTTGAGAGTGGAAATAACTTGCTCAAAATAATTCAGTCCATCACTATCGACATCAAAGGGAAATGCGCTAAAAAATCTTACATTAAATATTTTATTTCCTTCTTCTAAAAATACATTTGGATTTCCATAAAAAATTCCGTTTAATTTTTCAACCTTTATTCCCTTTAAATCACTATTTAAATCGCTATAATCAAGAACTTCATATTTTTCTACTACTGGAAATTCATTTTTTATCCAATTATTCCAGTTAAAATTAGTTGGTTTTTGATATACATTAATTCCTATTCCAATCCAATTATCTGTGTATTTTGGATTCTTTCTATAAGGTGACTCTGACAGCCAATAATCATCAGGTCTTAATCCGCCTCTAACAATTTCTTTGTCAGTATTTAATAACATTATGTCAGTCCCTTGATAATTATCCCTTTGATACCAATCTTCTAAATATTTTAATTCAAATCCATATTCTTTGTTTTTGTAAACTTTCCGTTGATCAACATCCTCTCTGATTATAATAAATTCGTTAGAATAAATTATTCCAATTCCGACTGCTTCCATCCTAAACCGATATCTACCAGATTCAACTTGATTAGAGATCATTTTGCGATTATACCAAGCAGGATTATTAGTGCACCATGATTCCGTTTGATCCCATTGATATTTTAATTGACCTTTGGCTTTAATAATATTATTTACTTTTTCTTCATAGCAATGAGATTGACACGGACACCAAACTTGCTTGACCGGCTCCCAATTATTTTTAAGTTTAAGATGATTAAATTTTTCTACAAACGGATCTGAAAAATAAATTCCTTGTTCTTTATTAAAACTACTTTTAATAGTTAATTCAATTATTTCTCCTTGTTCATATTCCAATTTGTCGGTAGTCGCTAATAATTTTTCTGTTTCAACTAACTCTACTATTTTATCGCTTGCTTTACCTTTATCCTGCTTCCCAATCAACCACCCTCCTCCGATAATAATCGTTCCCAATCCCGCGAAAATAATCACAGCTAAAAGAGTTTTTACTATCATAATTGATAAAGGTTCTTTTTTCATTTTTTTGTTTTTAATATTTAAAATAAAAAATGGAGTTGAAAACTCCATTTTTTATTACTTATTGCTTTCCACAACCACGCCAATCTTTACTTCCAGTCCATGTTCCAAATTTACCACCGCTTCATAGTCCCCCATTTCTTTGATCGGCTCTTTAATAACAATTTTGTTTTTGTCAACTTTAAATCCTTTATCTTCCAGTGCTTCGGAAATTTCTTCCGGCTTAATAGCAGCATAAAGTTTTCCTGAATCATCTGCCTTAGATTTAATCATCACGGAAACCCCTTCAAGTTTTCCCGCCACCATTTCCACCTTTTCAAGATTTTCTTTCGCTTGCTCTTCTTTTTTAACCTTCAACTCTTCAACTTGTTTGATCGCATTTTTTGTCGCAACTTTTACATACCCCCCCGGAATTAGAAAATTCCTCGCATAACCGTCAGCAACATCTTTAATATCGCCAACGCCTCCTAAATTCTGTACATCTTTTATAAGTATTACTTTCATAACATTTACTTAAATAATTAATTACTTCATTCTACAACAAAATCTTAAATTTATCAAATTTATTTTTATAATCCCTCCATTCAATTTCCACTTCATCAATTCTTGCTCCTTTTGAACCATTATAGCACCATTTTATAAATTCTTTCAAGTCCTTTTCTTCCCCTTCCGCCAAAACTTCTACTTTACCATCTGGAGTATTTTTTACCCAGCCAGTCAAACTAAACTCTTCAGCTTTATTTTTAGCATTCATTCTATAAAAAACGCCCTGAACTTTTCCGGAAATTGTGATGTGAACTTTTTTAAACATAAAAATATTGTCATTCCTGCGGAGGCGGGAATCCAGACGAAATATCTTCAAATTATAAATACCAATACTATGGTTGAAATATCATAAGATGTTGCTTCTATTTTATTTGCAACACTTTGTTGCAAAAATAATGATCAATAAAATTTCACTTGGATTCCCGCCTCTACGGGGATGACAAGACAAAACAACATTAATCATCTCAATATCTCCAACGCCTTCTCCAACTGCGGATCTCTCTCGTTTATATAATCATCCTCGGTAAATTCAATTTTAAAATCAGGTTCAATCCCACTTTTATTTATATCAACCCCATTTGGCGTCAGCCATCTGGAAACGCTGATTTTAATCGCGGAACCGTCTTTCAAATCTCTCATTACTTGAACCAATCCTTTACCAAATGTTTTTTCACCAACCAATTTTGCCTTGCCGTTATCTTTGAGCGTTCCAGCCAAAATCTCAGACGCGCTAGCGCTCCATTCGTTAATCAGAACCACAACTGGAATTTCACCAAATTTTTGTCCTCCTTTTGATTTGTGAATTTCTTTATTATTTTTATAACTTTCAATTACTATTGCATCCCCTTTATTGATGAATCTACTCGCTATCTCTTCTGTATCATCAAGGTACCCGCCAGAATTATTTCTTAGATCAATAATTATACCCTTAGGATCTTTGATGAGTATCTCGTTTATGTAGCTATCAAATTCAACAGATGTATCTTCACTGAACTGACTTATATTTATATAAGCAATGTTTCCCATCATTTCCCACTCTACTGTTTTCACTACTACGATATCCCTTATAATCTCAATTTTTTTCAACTCGTCAGTTCCCTCACGACTTATTGTCAATGTAACTTTAGTTCCTTTTTCTCCTCTGATAAGATAAACTGCTTTGTCTACATTCGCCCCGATAATTTCTTCATCGTCGATTTTCAATATTATATCTCCTGCTAATAATCCGGCTTTTTGAGAAGGACTATCTTTCAAGGGAGTGATAACTGTCAAGAACCCATCCCTAAATCCAATCTCCGCGCCAATTCCTCCAAATTTTCCGCTCATATCCTGATTGAACATTTTGTTTTCTTCCGGTGTCAAAAACACGGTATAAGGATCGTCCAGCGAGTTCACCATTCCGGAGATTGCGCCATAAACCATTTTTTTGTAATCCAACTGTTCAATTGTGTATTGATCTTCCACCGTTTTCCAAGCATCCCAAAAAAGACTAAAATCAATTTCTTCCTGATTGATTATTTCTTCATTTTCTTTATTGATGATACTATTATAACCTGGATATTTGCTCCCCATCAAATCACTGTCTCCCAAAAGAAAACCAAGATAAAAGATGAGTAGCAAAAAGATTATTTTAGAAATACGTTTTATCATAGATTAATTTACAACTTGTTATTATTATAGCATATTTTTTAACTTCCTTTTCAACACTTCCCCTGCCATTTGCGGATTTGCCTTTCCTTTGCTTTCTTTCATCACCTGTCCGATCAAAAACTTCAACGCCGCTTCTTTACCTGACTTATAATCCTCAACTGATTTAGAATTATTATTATTTTCTATCACCATCTCAACAACTTTTTCCATCTCCCCTTCATCGCTCACCTGTTCCAGACTCTTCTCGTCAAGAATATTTGACGGATCACCGCCGGTTAAAAACATTTCTTCAAGCATCATCTGCGCGCCACTGCTTGAAATTCTGCCTTCTTCAATCAGAATAATAAACTCAGCAAAGTTTTCCGCTGTTATTTTACAGTCAGGGATTAAAGTATTGTTCATATAGAGCAACCGTTGCAACTCAGTGAGAATATAATTCGCTGTCAATTTGGTTAGTTTATCTATTTTGTTACCGTCAACTCCTTTCGCTTTGACCCAGTCCCTTAATTCTGAAATTACTTCTTCAAAATAATTTGCCAGTTTTTTATCTTCTGAAAATATTTTCGCGTTATCTTCCATTAATTTATATTGGTTTATGAAACGGTATTTTTTAAAAAGAGGCAATTCCGGAATACTGTTTTTTATTTTTTCAAGGTCAAACATTCCACCCTTTTTAGTCAGATCAAGAGGAGGCAGATCCGGTTCCGGAAAATATCTGTAATCATGCGCTTCTTCTTTTTTTCTCTGAGCATAAGTTTCTTGTTTGCCCGCATTCCACCCTCTTGTTTCCTGAATTATCTCTCCGCCCTCGTCCAAAACTTCCGCCTGCCTTTTTATTTCATATTCGATAGAACGCTCCACCGCTTTGAATGAATTTAGATTTTTTATTTCTACTTTTGTTCCAAATTCCTTTCGTCCAATCGGCTTCAAACTAATATTAACCTCACACCTCATATGCCCTTTTTCCATATCAGCGTCTGAAATACCAAGATATTTGATGATTAACTGAAACTGCTTGCAAAATTCCTTTGCTTCTTTTGATGATCTTATTTCCGGCTCGGTCACAAGTTCCATTAACGGAGTTCCCGCTCTGTTCAAATCCACCAGCGAATAATCAGCTCCTTTCGGATAAAGCAATTTTCCCGTGTCTTCTTCCATATGAATTCTTGTTATATTGATTTTCCTTCTGTTTATTTCCAAATAGCCTTTTCCACAAAGTGGCTGATCATACTGTGAAATCTGATAACCTTTTGGCAGATCGGGATAGAAATAGTTCTTACGGTCAAACTTGGAAAATTCCGCAATTTCGCAATTTAGGGCAAATCCCGCCTTGATGACATACTCAATGGCTTTTTTATTTGCCACCGGTAATGTTCCGGGATGTCCCATGCAAACAGGACAAACATTTTTATTTGGTTTTGTTCCATCGGGATTATTAACGCACGAACAAAACATCTTTGAATTAGTTTTCAATTCCACATGCACTTCCATCCCAATTGTCGGTTCGTATTTGATCATATAAATATTTTAGTATTTAAGCATTTACAGAACGCGTTTTAATCTTATCACACCTTGGAACATAGAACGAGCGATAGCGAAGTTCTATTTGAAAGCAGGAATTAAATGTTTTTTCAAGTTAAACTTTGCTATCGCTCACTTGATACTCCAAACGCGTAAATTCTAATTTTAACAACTGCCTTTAGTATATCACATTTAAATAAATAAAAAAAGAGAAGCATATGCCTAACCCACTTGCACTTCCCGCAAATATCATTCCTGCGAAGACAGAAATCCAGATAGAGTCTCTTCAAACCGTAAATATCATTGTAACAGTTAAAATATCAAAAAACATTACTGCTAGTTTATTTTCAAAACTTTTATTCTAAGAAAAAATGTCTGAAGATATTGCGTCCGGATTCCCGCTTCCGCAGGAATACCTATTAAAAGAAAC
>CAZBCK010000037.1:0-9738 GCA_964490635.1 uncultured Candidatus Saccharibacteria bacterium
AGAAGCTCCCAAGGGTTTGGCTGTTCGCCAATTAAAGTGGTACGCGAGCTGGGTTCAAACCGTCGTGAGACAGGTTGGCCTCCTATCTGCCGCAGGCGTGGATACTTGAGAAGCGTCTCTTCTAGTACGAGAGGACCGAAGAGAACAGACCTCTGGTGTACCAGTTGTTCCGCCAGGAGCATCGCTGGGTAGCTATGTCTGGGAAGGATAAGCGCTGAAAGCATATAAGCGCGAAGCCTACTTTAAGATTAGGTATCATTAAGATTCCTGGAAGATTACCAGGTTGATAGGGCGCAGGTGTAAGTGCGGTGACGCATTCAGCCGAGCGCTACTAATAAGTCAAATGCTTATTAATGCTGCTGTGGTTTTAAAATTTATTTTGAAATCGTGGCTAAGTTGATTAACTAGCGTTTAATGATTGATAATTTAGTCAAAAGTTTGTAAAGTTTATAAAGTTGAAAGTGTTTTTAACTTTATAAACTTTTAACTTTTGATTTTATGAACTTATTTTGTTCGTTGATAATTTACTTTTTGGAAGTTGGATAAATGGGATTTGTAATGAATCCTGTTTAAAACAAAGGAGGTATATAAAGATGAATATGATAAAGGTCGGAGATGATACGGGTGCCGTTATGGATGTTATTATTTCAGGAAGAAAGAAGATGGAAAGAAGATGGAAGATGGATTGAATAAAAAACTGGACTCTTTAGGTGGTAAGATGTAAGAATTGCCAGCGTTGTTTACAGTTTTAGATATTCCTTATAAGGTCTAAAATTGAGTTTAGGGGGTTTTTACTCTTAAACAATATAAAATCACCATTCGGCATTAAAAACTCTTTCTCTAAAAAGTTCCTATAAAGTATAAACAACGCTCTGAAATCTTACAGAATCGCTCTAAAAAAGGATAGTTTAAATATTATCTTTAGATGTGATTAAGAGGGATCCCCATTCGGCTACGCTCAGGGCAAGCTCTCGGCTCCTATCGTCGCTCGGGATGACAAAAAAACTAAAAATGACAGGATTATTTTTTTGTGCTATAATATTTCTATGAAAAAGGAAATCAAAAAAACAAAATTAAAACCGAGAAAAAAGGCTGAAGTGAAACGAGATCAATATACTGTGGTTCTTGAAGATGTGCGTCGTCAGTTTGGCGTGATGAAAGAAGGATTTTCGGGTATGCACAGAAGGTTTGATAAATTGGATAAAAAAGTTGACAATAATCATAAAGAGTTTCTAGAATTCAGAAATGAAATGACAGATTTCAAGAGTGAAATGACAGATTTCAAGAGTGAAATGACAGATTTCAAGAGTGAGACTAATGGTAATTTCAAAGCTGTTTTTGAGTATCTCTCAAAAATTGACGATGAAATTCAATCAATAGAACTGGATATAGCTGATTTAAAGAATACACTAAAAAACAAAGCTGACTTAGATAGAATAACGCAAATAGAAAAAGAGATAGTTATCATAAAAAGAGAACTTGTTTATTGTCGCAAGCAATAGAGCAATTTAACAATTTGCCTCAAAAATTCCCCGGTGATTTTGGCGGTAGGGTTACACCTGATCCCATCCCGAACTCAGAAGTTAAGCCTGCCAGCGCCGATGGTACTTGTCCCGTACGGGGCCGGAAGAGTAGGACATTGCCGGAGATTTTTTGAAGCAAAGAGTGGAGTTTTAAAGTTTATAAAGTTGAAAGTTTATAAAGCTGCGTACTTTCTACCTTATGACTTTACGGACTTTTAACTATTTTTAAACAGAGCATTGTTAGTGTCTGTTTTTTATTGACCAAAAATTTTTAAAATGTTAAAATGTTAAAATGACAATGTGTTAAAATGTTAGCATATTAAGATGACTAGCGCTCAAAGAAAACTAAAAAAACTTTTTATTGCGGGAGTAGTTTTGTCTGTTACTATATCTGTTATTTGGATTGCGTTTAAGCCGGAAGAACAGGTTTGTTTCAATGGAGTCAGGGACTTTGGAGAAGACGGCGTTGATTGCGGAGGAATTTGCGCGAAAGTGTGTCCTCCTTCGCTCAAACCCCCGCAAGTGAGCGATATAAAAACTGAGTGGGTTAAATTTGTTTCAGACGGCAAAAATAATTATGATCTGGCCGCTAAATTATCAAATAACAATGAGCATTGGGGACTTTCTCTTCTGGACTATGAATTTATTATCTACAATAAACAAGGTGTAGTTATTGACTCTATAAAAAATCAAACATATATTATGCCAAAGGGTTTTCTGGAAAATAAGGGAAAAAGGTATGTAATTGAAAATGATTTTGAGACAAGCGAGAATATTGAAAGAGTTGAATTGGTTCTGTCTAATTTTAATTGGAATGAAGTAAGAGACCTAAGAGACCTTCCGGAATTGAATGCTGAAATAATAAAAATTCGTGACAAAAAATATGGATTTGTTGACAATCAAGAGGAATTTTATTATGCGTCAGGAGTAACTGAAAATATTTCCAAACATAGTTTCTTTTATATTGACATAAGCGTTATTTTATTTAACGAAGACAATGAGCCGATTGCCGTTGGCAGAACAGATCAATGGACGCTTGAAGCAAACAGCGGATGGCAATTTGAAATTCGTTGGAAAAATCCGTTTCCTGAAAATGTTGATTATGCTGATTTTGACGCGCAGACTAATGTTTTCAATATGGATAATTTTATGAAAAAGAGGGTAACCGGAGAAAAATATATAACTCCGAGATAAGTTAAGTATTAAGTAGCTAGTATCAAGCGAAATTAAGACAGAGCTTAATACTAGCTATTTAATACTAGCTATTTGTAATGAAGTTTTATTTTCTTGGTAAATTAGATACGACATTATTTATTGCTACTATCGTTCTGATTCTGCTGGGGCTGATAACAATTTTTAGCACTTCATACAGTTCTGTCGGAACTGATTTTTTAAATTTCAAAAAGCAATTTATTTTTTCTATTATTGGTGTTGTTCTAATGATAAGTATAAGTTTTTTTGATTATAGGGCATTAAAGAATTATACGGGCCTGTTTTATATTGCCGCTTGTTTTATATTGGTCGCTGTTTTATTTTTCGGAATCTCAATAAGAGGAACTACGGGCTGGTTTAATCTCGGTCTTTTTAATTTTCAGCCATCTGAATTTGTAAAAATAATAGCAATAATTGTAATGGCCAAATATCTGTCAAAAACAGCAAGCTATTTAGATGATTTTAAAAAAGTGGTTATTTCGGGAATATATATATCTTTGCCCATTATCCTTATTCTTCTTCAGCCGGATTTTGGCAGTGCCTTGGTGCTGTCTTTTATTTGGCTCTCTTTGCTTTTTGTATCGGGAATAAATAAAAAATATATAGCGTTGATCTTGTTTTTTGGTTTGGTGTTATTTGCCGGGAGTTGGAGCTATGCTTTAAAAGATTATCAAAAAGATAGAATTATTACTTTCGTAAATCCGCAATCGGATCCGTTAGGTTACGGATATAATGTTATCCAGTCAACCGTTGCCGTCGGGTCTGGGAATATTTGGGGTAAGGGGCTTGGACATGGATCGCAGAGCCAACTGAATTTTTTACCAGAAAAACATACTGACTTTATTTTTGCGGTTATTGCTGAAGAAATGGGTTTTATCGGAATTATTTTTTTGCTGGGGTTATTTGGAATTATTTTTCATCGTATTTTTAAAATTGCATCCGAAACACAGGATAATTTTGGTAAGTTGATTGTTTTGGGAGCTTCATTTATGATTATGTTTCATATGGTTGTAAACATTGGAATGAATATGGGAATTATGCCAGTAACAGGAATTCCTCTTCCTTTCATAAGTTATGGCGGAAGTTCACTTATTAGTTTTCTGATAATGATCGGGATGGTCCAAAGTGTCTATGCGAAAGGAAAGGGATATAAGATTGAGAAAGAAGAGGATTAGAATTAATTTCTTGTCATTCCTGCGAAGGCAGGAATCTAGACGCAATATCTTCAGTTTTTAGAATATTATTATAATAATTAAAATACCAAAAATGTTATTGCTAATTTGTTTGCAATATTATTATTTTAAAAATAGTGATTGATGAAATTTCATCTGGATTCCCGCCTTCGCGGGAATGACAATAATAGAATTTGTTTTTTTATTTACACTAAAAAATCCCGTGTTAAAATAAAATCATCAATAAAAAATATTTATGACAAAAGAAAAAGAAAATCTAATGGACAAAATTACCTCGCTTGCCAAGCGACGGGGCTTTATTTTTTCAGGTTCGGAAATTTATGGCGGACTGGCGAATACTTGGGACTACGGACCAGTTGGCGTGGAGTTGAAAAATAACATCAAGCAAGCGTGGTGGAGAATGTTTGCGCAAAACAGAGAAGATGTCGTTGGTTTGGACGCGGCGATTTTGATGAACTCTGATGTCTGGAAAGCGTCTGGACATACGGCGGGATTTAACGACGCTTTGGTAGATTGTAAAAGCTGTCGAGCGAGACTGCGAGCGGATCACTTAGTAGAAGATAACCTAGATATTAAAGTTGAAGGCAAATCACTGGAAGAAATAACTGAAATAATCAAGAAGAATAAACTAAAATGTCCTTCTTGTGGCAAAAGCGATTTTACGGAAGCGCGAAAATTCAATCTAATGTTTAAAACTTTCCAAGGAGTTGTGGAAGAAGATAACGCGATTATCTATCTTCGTCCCGAAACAGCGCAGGCAATGTTTGTTGATTTCAAGAATGTTTTGAGTTCCACGCACAAAAAAATTCCTTTCGGCATTGCGCAAATCGGCAAATCGTTTCGCAACGAGATAACTCCCGGGAATTTTATTTTTCGAACAATAGAATTTGAACAGATGGAGCTTGAGTATTTTATTAAGGAAGAAAATTGGCAGGAGCAGTTTGATTATTGGCAGAATGAGATGATTAAATGGCTGGATTATCTTGGTATTAAAAAAGAAAATTACAGTATTCGCGAGCACGACAAGGAAGAGCTGTCGCACTATTCCAAAAAGACAATTGACATAGAATACAATTTTCCGTTTGGCACAAAAGAGCTTTACGGACTGGCTTATCGCGGTAATTTTGATCTAACTCAGCATCAAAAACACAGCAAGCAAAATATGGAATATTTTGACACAGAAGATAATAAAAAATATATTCCCCATGTTATTGAACCGACTTTTGGTGTAGATAGAAGTTTTTTAGCGGTGATGGTTGATGCCTATTGCGAAGAAGAAGCGCCGACGGCAAATGGCAAAACGGAAACGCGCGTCGTAATGAAATTCAACAAAAATATCGCGCCGGTCAAAGTGGCGATTTTGCCTTTATCTAAAAAAGAAAATCTGAGTAAAAAAGCAAAAGAAGTTTTTGATTTGGTTAAGACTGAATTTGTCTGTCAATACGATGAGTCTCAAAGTATCGGAAAGAGATATAGAAGGCAGGATGAAATTGGCACGCCATATTGTGTAACGGTTGATTTTGAAAGTTTGGAAGATAATGCGGTGACGATTAGGGATAGAGATACGATGGAGCAGGAGAGGGTTAAGATTGGGGAAGTGGTGGAGTGGTTGAAGAGAGCTTTTTTAAAGCTTTAAATTGTTAAAATAAATATTATGGATGAAATAATTTTGACTTATTTATTGTCTGTGTTTGTTGTCGTAATAATATTTTTGGCTGGGGCATGGCATAATAAAAAGGCAAATCGTTATAAAGAATCAATAATAAATAATATAATTCGTATGACAAATTTTAAAAAAGACAAATGGAGGAATCTAAAGGGTGTTTATAATAATAAGGAAGTATTAGTAAAAACTTGTTTATTTAATGAATATGCCATACCAAAAAAAATCATTTACAATAGATATTGAAACCAGTTTTTATGATGTGTCAAAACAAATACTTATTCCTAAATCATATTTTGTTTTAAAGCAAAAAGAATCATTTTTTGGCTTAAAGAGAAAATCAAATATAAATTCCAGTGATTTTGAAAATAGTTTTAGCATAAAGAGTAGAAATAATTTAGCGCTTAATAATAAAATTGAACAGAAATTTAAGCTTCTTTTAAAAAATAAATGTTTTAATGATTATACGGTATTTAAAATTCAAGCACCTTCCAAATTTCATATTAAAGATAGAGGAAAAATTATTTTTGAGAAATTAAATTATAAAGTTGCTAAAAATACCGATTTTCTCAAAATCGCGATGGATATTGTAGTTGATATCGCGAAGCAGATGGATGAGATGAAGATGGGGAGATAGAACATATTCTGTCGGGTAAGTATTATTTATGTGGGAGCGGATTTGCAATCCGTTTCTGATGTTTTGAAAATAATAAAAAACTATATTTTAATTTATCATCCCGAGCGACGATAGGAGCCGAGGGATCCCTCTTAATCGCATCAAAGATAATATTTAAATTATCCATTTTTAGAGCGATTCCTCCGTCCGCTTATTTGTATCTCATTCGCTCCAGTCGGAATGACAGGAATTTTAATAAAAGGATCCA
This sequence comes from uncultured Candidatus Saccharibacteria bacterium, assembly GCA_964490635.1. Classification (GTDB taxonomy): domain Bacteria; phylum Patescibacteriota; class Minisyncoccia; order JAHIHE01; family JAGLIN01; genus JAYEHC01. The sequence continues at coordinate 6,476 of CAZBCK010000037.1, forward strand.
GTTAAGGAGTCATGGAGCCAACAACTAAAAATAATTTTACCAATAATGAAAAAATTTATTGTCATCTGCGATAGTATTAGGAGTCTGCATAATGTCGGCTCTGTTTTTAGAACGGCGGACGGAGCGGGGATAGACAAAATTTATTTATGTGGGATAACCGGACATCCAGATGTTCCAAAGGCGGAGAGAAAAATTTCCAAAGTGGCTTTGGGCGCGCAGGATTTTATAGAATGGGAATATGTTAAGCAATCTTGGCGGCTGGCGGATAAATTGAAAAAAGAGGGCTATCAAATTATCTCGCTTGAACAGACGCCAAAAAGTATCAGTTATACAAAATTCAAACCGAAATTTCCGCTGGCTTTGATTATTGGCAATGAAGGCAAAGGAGTGAAAAAATCTTTGCTAAAAAGATCCGACTATGTTATTGATATTCCGATGCGCGGACAAAAAAAGTCGTTGAATGTTTCCGTTGCTCTTGGAATCGCGACTTATTGGATTGGGGAGTTTAAATAAACTATGACTGTTATTGCGAGGAATGAAGTGGAGAGATAGTGAAACGGAATGGCGAAGCAATCATGGAACTATGCGCAAAGATATTAATTTTGGGATTGCCGCGTCGCTATCTCATTCGCTACGCTCACTCGGGCTCCTCGCAATGACAGGTTATAACTCAAGAATCTTAAAACATTATGAACAAAAACAACCCGCAAAAAATTATAGAAAAAATTAGAGATGATTATAACTTAATTGCCAAAGAATGGGATTTAAGCAGGAACAGAGCTTCGCAGTTAAAAGTAAATTTGATAAAAAGCGTAGAACCAAAATCTAAGGTTTTGGATATTGGTTGTGGCAACGCGTTGATATCCCCTTTCGTTTTGAAGAAAAGCGCTTTTTATTACGGCTTGGATATATCAGAGAAGCTTATTGAAATTTCCAGAGAAAAATATAAAAAAGAAATAGAAGAAGAAAAAGTAAAATTTTTTGTGGGGCAGGCGACTGAGCTCCCTTTTGGAGATGAAGAATTTGATTTTGTAATAAGTTTTGCCGTGTTACATCATATTCCTTCAAAGGAAATCCGCAAAAAGTTCTTTAAGGAAATAATGAGAATATCAAAACCAAACGCGAAAATAAAAATTATTGTTTGGAATCTTTTAAACGAGTGGACAAATAAAAGATTTGATATCGAAAATAAATTTAAGGGGAAAAATAGCGGAGACATTTTTATTCCTTGGAAAGCGACTCAGGGGAAAATTATCAATCGCTATGTGCATCAGTTTTCCGAAGAAGAACTTTTCTCTCTTGCGAAAAATACGGGGTTTGAAAATATAAAGATCAATCTTTTCAACAGAGCGGGAAAAAAGACAGAAAATGGAGAGGAGATGGTTTTGGAGATGGAATATGCAAAGTGCTAAAAAATAACAAAAAAGCAATTCGGTCATAGCTTTTTAACCATATACTCATTCTCCAATTTATATCCCAATTTTCGATAATAATTCCGCACGCCAATTCCGCTGATGACGGCGATTTTTTTTAAACCAAATTCCTGCGAAGCGATTTTTTCCGCTTCCAGAATTAGTTTTTTCCCAAGTCCGATATGTTGCGGGAATTTTTTGTTTTTGGATCTTATTGGCATCATCTGTCCATAAGTGTGAACCTCACGGATGATTGCGGCATTGTTTAAAGCGCTTAGATTGTTTGAAAATCGGTTTGAGAGTTGGAGCTCAGGTTTTAACCTGTAAGTTGAATTGACTTGTTTAGACCAAAATTCATTACACTCTAAAGAGTAAACTTCGGTTCTCGGACAATTTATCCCGTTTATTCTCAATCTTAAGAGTGAATAAAGATTTTTTCTTTCTTTATCTTCAAAACTCAGAAATATTTCTTTGCCATTTGAGGCGTTATAATCTTGGCGGAAGAGTTTTAAATTTTTAACCCCCCAGCTCCTCTTGTTAGAGGGAATATTATTATTTCTAACTTCCCGGCATCTGATGCATTTACATCGCCAATTTTCCTCTTCTGATTTTTTCTTTAAAACTTGTCGTAGATTAGAAACTTTGTTTCCAGCGACAATACTTGTGGAAGGGATGTCGCGAATAAGGCGGGTAATTCTGATGTAATAAGGGATTATCTTTTTTATCTCAGCCAGCAATTCAATAAGTTCCCGGTTAGAATATGGTTTGTATCTACCACTTTTCCACCATTTATAAATAGGAGAATTTTTTACAACAACGCACGGATAAATTTTCAGCATATCTGGCTGAAAATCAGGATTGGAAAATAATTCTTTGAACATTGCCAGATCTTTCTGACAACTTGACCCTGGTAAATTTGGCATCATATGATAGTTTATTTTAAATCCCGCTTCTTTTAATAACTTTGTTGCTTTGATTGTTGTGGCAACAGAATGTCCGCGTTTGTTTAATTTCAAGACATTGTCATAAATACTTTGCACGCCGATCTCAACCCGTGTCGCGCCCAGTTTTCTCATTCTGATAATTTCTTTTTCATCAATATAATCCGGGCGTGTTTCCAGAGTGAGTCCGATAATTCTATGTTTGGATCTTTCATTGGTTTTTTGGAGCTGTTGCAGGGTCGTAGAAACGAGGCAATGCCTCGTCTCTACCGTTGCAATTTCATTACATGCCCGAAAACACTCCTTAATGAACCAAGTTTGATACTGTTTCGGAAAATATGAAAAAGTTCCGCCCATAACAATAAGCTCAATCTTGTCCGTTTTGTGCCCCGTCGCTTCCAGTGATCTTAATCTCGCTACTACTTGTCGGTACGGATGAAAATCTGTCAAAATTGCCCGCATTACCGCCGGTTCGTTTGATAAATAACTTTTCGGCATATCTTTTTCAGTCGGGCAATAAACACAAGTTCCCGGACAAGCGTATGGTTTTGTCAGAACTGCCACAACTGCCACACCGGACAAAGTACGAATATTTTTAGTTATTAGAAGATCTTCAATATTTTTATTCGGCTTGATCTTTTTATTTTTTACCATTTTTCGGTAAACTTTCAAAACTTCCGCATTTGTCGGATTCGGCAAGCCGAATCTCTTTGAAGCTTCTCTTTTTAATTTCAGAAAATATTTATTCTGCCTTTTTGAAGGGATTTTTTTATAAAGTTGTTTAATGATGTATTGATTGATCATAGATAAATATTAAATTGTGAGAGAAAAAATATTAAATATTATTTTAGTTCTCTTTTAAGTATAATGTCATAAATATGTTTTATCAAGAGGGTTTAATATAAATCGT
>CAZBCK010000038.1:0-7128 GCA_964490635.1 uncultured Candidatus Saccharibacteria bacterium
AAAACAGCGACGATAATCACAGATGATGACAAATTAAGAAACAAATTTTTATCTCGTAAAATCGCCACGCTCCTATTAAATAAACTAATCACTGATTTGTTTTTTAAAATCATAATATTTTTTTAAATTAATTTTTAAAACTTAAAATTATTGTTAATACTAAATACCAAATACTTAATACTATTTTTTATTATAACAGTTTTTAGTTATTTTTGAGAATTTCTTTCTGTCTGTTTTTTTATAAACGAATTAAAAATTAACAAATAAATCCTAAAATTTTTAATATCAATCCAAGTTAATATAAAAATCCAAAAAGATACAAGGGGATTTTTCTTTTATCGGCTACGATTATATCGTCTAAAACCAAATACGAATTTTTAACATTTTTTATTTGCTTATCGTTTTTATTTTTCCAGCCAATTTCAAAAACATATCCATCAACGGATAAATCTCCATATGGAGTATGAGTTGGAACATATCCGACGTTTTGTAGCTGATTTAGCGCAAATAATTCTCTCATTGTGCCCGTATCAGCTGTTTTGCCCAAATTATTATTGATAGCCTGCGCTAAATTGGTGTTATCTAAAAAAACTTTCTTAGCGTGGCGAATCAGGGAATGCCCCGCTTTATTGTTTGGCAGAAAACGAATCAGGCTTGCTTCCTCTAAAATGTTCAGGTACTCGGAAATGGTAGCGTGATTTCTCTCCAAACTGCTTGCTAATTTGTTAATGCTTATTTTTCCCGGGCTGATTGTCGCCAAAAAATGCAGGATTTGTTTAAAAATAATCAAATTTTTCGTCTTGAGAGAATAAGAACTGGCAATATCCTCATAAATAATTTTATCTATGATATTATTAATTTGCTGAAAATATAATTGTTTGTTGCCTGTTTCTTTAAAAAACGGATAATATCCAGTGGACAAATATTCATTAAAATTCTTTAAAACATTTTTAATCTCCATTAAATCAACTGAAATTTTTTGGTAATTCTTAATAAGCTTATTAAGGCTGAACTTTCTAATATCTGTATTTTTTTCAAAAGACAAATACTCGCGAAATGAAAATCCTCCCAAGTTATACATGACTCCTCTTCTGGATAAATCATACTTTCCTTTAACTAAATTTAAGCTAGAGCTGCCGGAAAAAATTATTTTAAGATCAGGCAGAGTATCGTAAATATTTTTTAACTCTTGATTCCAATTTTCATAACGATGGATTTCATCAACACAAATAAGCCGCCCACCATGTTTTAAATAAAACTCCCGCGCCAAATTCAAAAAATCGCCTTTTTTAAACAAGATATTGTCAGCCAAAAAATACAAAGCATTTTCATTTTTATTATATTTTTCTTTTAGATATTGCAAAATTAAAGTCGTCTTGCCAACTCCGCGAGGCCCGATAATTCCTATCAGCCTCTGGTTAAAATCAATTTTATTATAAAGAAATCTTTTAAACGACAAATTAATGTCTTTAAGAAGAATATATTGAGTTTCTTTAATATATTGGATATTATTATTCATATTATGATTATAGTGTATTGTAAAAATTTGTCAAAAAGTTTATAGTGGACTGTAAATTAAAATTCACATCACTTGAAAATTTTATTAATTTTAATGTCCGAAAATCACCTGCACCCAAGCGCTCCCCCCAAACCCCAAAACTCTTCCAATCACCACCGCGAAAACAGCTGTAATAATAACGGACGATGACAAACTAAAAAACAAATTTTTACTTCGTAAAATCACTACGCTCCTATTTAATAAACTGACCATTGATTTGTTTTTTAAAAACATAGTAGATTTCTAAATTAATAAATTTGAAACCCCTAATTGAACCGGGCAAGCGGTTTTCCCGCACACGGCTTTCCAGTAATATATTCACCAGATGTCATACATATTGTAGGCAAGAGATGGTTTTGGCAAGTGGTATAATTTTAGATATTCTATAAATTGTGTTCAGTTAAAACTTTTCTTTTAGCTTCTGCGGTTCATCCATTTGAAAGTCAGTTTTGTGGTTTGGTAATAGTAGAGTTGAATACTTCTGTTGCTGACGCTAATTCCATAGTAATTGTAGCGTCCTCTCAGTTTGGCTTTTAATACTTTCCAGATATCTTTGATTTTAACTTGGTTTCTAATTGCTTTCAGCCACTGGTTCATTTCTTTTGTTTTCTGTTTCATTCTTTTCTTGTTGGTTTTGGCTTTCATTAGAAAGTTTCCTTTTCTTGATTTTGAACAATAATGAGTGAAACCTAAAAAATCAAATGGGTCTGGTTTTCTTTTGCCTCTGTTCTTGCTGTTCTCTTCCGCGTATCTGCCGAATTCAATAATTCTGGTTTTCTCGCTTGATACTTCCAGGTTAAATTTCTTTAAGCGTTCTTTGATTTCTTTTAATATCTGTTCCGCTTCCGGTTTGGTTTGTGCTCCAATGATGAAGCCATCCGCATATCTGATTATTTCCGTGTATCCTTTGATTTTCTTTTTGAGCTTATATTCAAACCATAAATCTAAAACATAATGGAGATAGATATTTGCCAATATTGGAGAAAGAATTCCTCCTTGTGGTGTTCCTTGCTTGGTATCGTAATATTTATTTTCTTGGATTATTCCCGCTTTTAAGAATTTAATAATAATGCTTCTGAAATTGGGGTCTGCTATTTTCTGGTTTAGACACTCTATCATCCAGTGGTGACCTACATTATCAAAGAATCCTTTAATGTCTATATCTATTATCCAATTTATTGGTTTGGTTATTACCATTTTATGGACTGCTTTCAGGGCTTGGCAGCAATTCTTGTTAGGTCTGAATCCATAAGAGCTGTTTAGAAAGTGGGGTTCATAGATAGTTTCTATTATTTTCTTGATGCCTTGTCGGACTATCTTGTCTATTACGGTCGGAATGCCTAAAGGTCTTTGTCTGCCGTTGGCTTTTTCAATGAATATTCTTTTAACTGGTTTCAGTTTATATTTCTTGGCTTTCATCTTGGCTATTGTTTCTTTGATTTCTTTTTTTATTTCTTCCTCTGAATAACTTTCCAATCTTCTCTTGTCTATGCCTGCCGCTTTTCTTTTCTTTAATTCTTTGTAGCATTCTGTAAGATATTCTTCGTTTAACGAATATGCCAGAGAGGTTATTTTCTCTTGCGGTTTATGGATTGACCTTTTGGTGATAAAGGCAAGTTTTGTTGCTGTGTTTATACTCATCTCTATTGTATGACACTTGTTTCTTGTTTACCTTTGAATATTACCGACAGCCCCTTTTCCTTGCTAAACCCATTACGGACAAACGATTGGATACTATGGACTGCTCTGACTTCTGCTTATGTTTATATCCTCTCCCTTATTTCTTCAACTTGTTTGAGGTTATCCCAATAGTTTGGGAAACATTAGCAGACCTCCCAAGTTCCCTGCTTATCCGTTCCGTATCTTACCACGGTCTCTGACCCCGGCAGAGTTGGGTTAAGCTCGCCTTTAACGCTTAGCACAATGTTGTCTTCCCATATATATAAAAGGTTGACTTCTGCGATAGTAAAAAAATTTCGGGGCTCAATTCCTTCAGAGCAAATCCCTTGCGGTCTGATGCTTCCTTTCCTCTGGCTTCATTCAAATTGTCGCCAATTTAAATGCAGAGTTCCGTATAATCCTGATAGCTGGTCTTTAGATTAGCTGGATAAACAGGGCTTAGCTTGGCGCACGCATAAAATTTTTGTTAATTAATTTAATAATACAAATATTTGCCAAATGTCTATATATTTAGTAATATACAGATAAATCTTAATATTTTTACGGTAATTACAACTATAATATTTCAGAAACAAAAAGAGCAAGAACACTAAAGTTTAGTTAATAACAGTAATATTAAACCAACAACCATGAAACAAATCATAAATAAAAAAAGCGCGGACGAAAAAAAATATTTAAAAGAAAAAATCCAAGATGAAACAGTAGGAGCTTTGTACCATAAGAGCGAAGAAGAAAGAGCGACTGCAGTGGCAAAAAAGCTTGGTCTTTCCTATGTTGATCTAAGCTTAATTCCTATTGATGCTGAAACAGTAAATTCAATTTCGAGAGAGGAAGCGGAAAAAGCGGAAATGGCTGTAATTTATAAAGTTGGTAAAAAATTTCAGATAGCTGTGATAGATCCTGAGAATTACGAAACAAAAAAGGTATTGGAAAATCTTAAAAAAGAAAAAGGTGTCAACTATAATATTGTCATTGTTTCAAAAGACAGTTTAAGAAAAGCATGGGCAAATTATGATCTTAATACTATTACTGAAACATTTGAAAAACAAGCAATGCACCTGAAAGAAAAAGATCTGACTGAATTTGAAAAAGGCGTACATAATTTAATTGAACTTAAAAAGAGAGTTTTGGAAATACAAACAACCGAGGTATTCAATATAATTATTGCAGGCGCAATAAAAACAAAATCAAGCGATGTGCATATTGAACCATATAAAGATCACATAAGGTTAAGATATAGAATTGATGGCGTTCTTCAGGAAATTGTCAACTTGCCAAAAAAAGCGCAAAAAACAATACTCTCCAGAGTAAAAATGCTCTCAAAAATGAAATTGAATGTTACAGATATTCCTCAGGATGGACATTTTAATATAAATTTGGATAACACTAGCGTGAATGTCAGATCATCAATTTTGCCAAGTAATTTCGGCGAGAGTATAGTTATGAGACTTTTACCAGAGACAATGACTGGTCTGAAACTGGATGAACTTGGATTTAACCAATATTATCTTGAAAAAATTGAAGAACAAATTGCAAAACCGACAGGAATGGTTCTCACAACCGGACCTACAGGAAGCGGGAAAACCACAACTTTGTATTCCTTCATTAAACGGATAAATAACCCCGGAATAAAAGTAATAACTCTTGAAAATCCGATAGAATACAGGGTTGAAGGAATATCGCAAACAGAAGTTGGAGAAAAATCAGGACTTCGTTTCGCCGACGGACTCAGAGCTGTTGTAAGACAGGATCCGGATGTAATAATGGTTGGAGAAATAAGAGACGCCGAAACAGCGGAAATCGCTATTCAAGCAGCGTTAACCGGACATTTGGTTTTTTCAACGCTGCATACAAATAACGCTGCCGGCGCAATCCCAAGACTGTTACATCTTAAAGTTAACCCGCGCTTAATAGCACCGTCAATAAATGTCGTGATCGCTCAGCGCCTTGTAAGATGTCTTTGTGAACATTGCAAAGAAGAATATGTTCCCGCACCGGAAACAATTGAAAAGATAAAAGCAATACTGGCTAAAATCCCAAAAAATAACGCCATTGAAATTCCAAAAGAAATAAAATTTTTATATAGAAGCAAGGGGTGCCAAAAGTGTAATTTCATTGGGTATTCAGGTCGTGTTGGAATTTTTGAATTATTTACAATAACTCCCGACATAGAAGAAATCATTCTGGGAGACACCTCTTCTTCAAAAGTTTTGGTAGCTGCCAGAAAAGATGGGATGATCACAATGCAGGAAGATGGAATTCTTAAAGCGTTAGAAGGAACAACTTCTTTGGAAGAAGTAAGCAGAGCAACAGGGGAAATTTTCAAAAAAGAAAAGTTTATAAAAAAAGCTGATCAATAAAAACCAGCTTTGCTTAAATATTTAGATATTTATACTAACTTGCTAAAATAATTCCTATTATTTTTATCATTCCCGCGGAGGCGGGAATTCAGTAAGTCTCAATAAACAATATTCTTCGTATATTTTTTTTAATTTGCAAAAGTGAAATTATTAAAGCAAGCTAGTCTAAGTAGTTCAAAATCCCACATATTCAATCTCCTCCTTCAGTTGAATTCCAAAATACATTCTGACTTTTTGCTTGATCAAGCTTATCAGAATTACTACATCCTCCGCCTTGGCATTGTTAAAGTTAACAATAAAATTGCAATGTTTTTCCGAAATCATCGCTCCACCGATTTTTTTGTTTTTTAACTCATCAATCTGTTTAATCAACCAACCCGCGGGAACAGTATTATTTTTAGTAATTTTATTTAACTCCGGATATTCTTTTGTTAATTCTGCCAAACGCTTGTCATCAACAACCGGATTTTTAAACACGCTCCCCGCGCTCGGGTGCTCCAGTGGCTGTTTTTCTTTTCTTAATTTTAAAATTTCTAAAATTATCTTTTTGCTTTCTTCTTGGTCTCCTTTATTTAATTTTAGAACAGCGCTTAAAATAATATACTTTTTTTCTTTTTTAAAAATGCTATTGCGATAAGAGAATTGACATTGTTTGTTTCCCAGTTTCCCAGTTTCCCAGTTTCCCAGTTTCCCAGTTTTTATTATTTCCACCTCTTTCACAACATCCGCCATAAATTTATTATAAGCCCCCGCATTATTCGCAATCGCCCCGCCAACCGTCCCCGGAATCCCCGCTGCCCATTCTAGTCCCGTTAAATTATTTTTTACGGATTCATTAACCAGTTTCATTAAAGACAATCCGCTTCCGCAAACAATATTAGCATCTTGTATTTTGTATTTTGTATTTTGTATTTTTATTACTAAACCGTTAAACCCTTTATCCGAAATCAACAAATTGCTCCCTCCGCCTAAAACGAAAACTTTCAACTTATTTTTCTCCGCGAATTCCAGCGCTTTTTTTATTTCGTCACTATTTTTCACAACGCAAAAAAACTTGGCAGGACCACCAATTTTGAGAGTGGTGTATTCTAAAAGTGAAATATTTTTTTGTATTTTAATTGACATATTTTATATTTATGCTATTTTCAAGATAAAGTTAGACAAAGGAGAATAAGACAAATGAATGAAAAAGAAACAATATTTGAGATGGAACTCGAATATAATATATCTGGAATAGAAAAGAAACGATATGAAAGAATAAAAGAGGAAGCAATAGAAGATATATTGATGCAACTTAAAATTATAAAGTTTGCATTTCAATCTCAAAATCCAATGCTCCTTAAAAAAGGACTTAGCCACTGCTCTCTGATCAGAGAGATGATGAGAGATTTAGGAATTGGATATAACGAAATTGGTTTAAGTAAAAAAGGATTTGAACTGCTTGAAAATGAAATCGCTCAGAAATTACCTACTCCTGATATAATCATTGCAGGAGGAGTTCTATTAATAAGGGCAACTACAAAAGATCTT
>CAZBCK010000038.1:7228-9325 GCA_964490635.1 uncultured Candidatus Saccharibacteria bacterium
TTTATAATACAGCTTTTTATTTTTAATCAACTCGTTATGTTTTCCCTCTTCCTCAATCTCGCCCTTGTCAATTACCAAAATTTTATCGGCGTGCATAATCGTGCTTAAGCGATGGGCGATGACAAAAGTCGTGCGGTCTTTAATCAATCTTTTTAACGCTTGTTGGACGAGCATTTCCGATTTGGAATCAAGCGCCGAAGTTGCTTCGTCCAAAATTAAGATTTTCGGATTTTTCAAAATTGCCCGCGCGATGGCAATTCTCTGTTTTTGTCCAGTGGAAAGTTTTACTCCCCGCTCGCCCACTTCCTGATTTATTTTGTCCGGAAAATCATTGATAAACTCGTCTGCGTTTGCCGCTTTGATCGCTTGGTTTATTTCTTCGTCCGTCGCGTTTAGTTTGCCGTAAATTATATTATTTCGCAAAGTGTCATTAAACAAACTCACTTCCTGCGGGACAATAGCAATTTGCTTCCGCAAACTTTTCAAATCAATTTTCTGGATATCAATTCCGTCCAAAAGTATTTTTCCCGAAGTGGGAATATTGTATCGCGAAACCAGATCCATCATTGTTGACTTCCCTACTCCGCTTTCACCAACCAGCGCGACCACTTCTCCCGGATTTATTTTAAAACTAATATCTTTCAAAACTCGCCTCGTTTCATGATAGCAAAAATTAATTTTCCTGAATTCCATCTTGCCTTTTACATTTTTTAATTTTACCGCGCCTTTTTTATCATATGCTTCCGTTTCTTCATCAAGCAAATCATAACCTCGTCTTACTACCCCGATCCATCTTCTGAAATGATCTACATCTCTTCCTAATTTTCTCATTGGGATAGTAAGCAAACTCAAATAACCGATAACCGTTACAAATTGCCCAATCGTTATTACTTGATTTTTTAACATTGGAATTGTGACAACAAATAGAATAAAAATACCGGTAGTTAAAAAAATATTTTGTAAAAAATCCAATTTATTTAATGCCGAAAGAAATTTCTTAAAATATTTTCTAGTTTTATTTTGAAACACTAACGCCACTTTTTTATTCTCATACTCTTCTCTTGAATTCGCTTTGACTGTTTGGATATTAGAAATTGAGTCGTGAGCAAAACCAAAAGCATCCTCGTATGATCTCTGCGTTTTAGTTATATATTCACCTATCGGCTTTGAATATTTTAAAGTAATTAAAAAATAAACTAAAATATTTATTGCGATTATAAGAAAAATCAGCCAATGAATAAACAACGCTAAAAATATTAAGATAAATGATATTACCAACAAATCAGAAATAAACCAAAAGATGATATTATTCAAAATATTTTCCAAAGCGTCTGCTGCCTTAATATAGCGAGAAGCTAACTTTCCGCTTTTTTGTTTTTTATGATATTGCGGTTTTAATTTCAACGCCTGTTCATTAAGAACCAAAATAAAATTATGCATGCATTTTATAGCTACTTTGCCTCCATTAATAAAAGTATATCTCCATCCCCAGTCTTTTATCAGACTTAAAATTAACCATAAAAACAAAATTCCAAGAATTGTCGGCATTGCTTCGCCCGCGACAATCAGATCAACGATCTTTCCATAAATATATGGAATCACCGCCTCAATCATAGCAACGAAAATCGTCATCACAAAAATCGCATAAACTTGCTTTTTATACTTTGACAAAAACCGCCAGATAATTTTTAGGTCGCTGATAAATTCCATAAATATAAGTTAAAAGCGCAAAGAATACAATTTAAAACACAAAACCACTCTGTCATTCCCGCGCAGGCGGGAGTCCAGACGCAATATATTCATCTTTAAAATATCATTATAATAGTTGAAATATCATCATAACATTATTTCTAATTTGTTTGCAATACCTTTGTTATAAAAATAATGATTGATGAAACTTCACCTGGATTCCCGCCTTCGCGAGAATGACAGCAAACACATAAATTTCAATAATATTAAAGCAATAATCATCCGCTACAAATCACAACCAGCAAACACTTCCAGAGTTTTTTCCGCCGCTTTATTCCAGCTGAATTTCTCCACGTTTTCAATTCCTCTGCGAGACAAATCTTTTCTTAATTCGCTGTTTGATAGTAA
>CAZBCK010000039.1:0-9260 GCA_964490635.1 uncultured Candidatus Saccharibacteria bacterium
TTCATCCTCTTCGGACCGATAATTGCTAGCAAACCTTCTTCGCCGTTTTTAAAATTATATTTTGAAACAACCATACTGCATTCTTCAGTGTTGCAAATCGGATTTTCTTCGCCGATGTAAATTTCGATTTCTGATTTGTTTTTCAATTCGCCGGATAGTTCCTCCAAACTTTCATCGAGATAATCCACAACTTCCGCGATTTTGGAGACGCTGTCCAAATCGCTAAACTCCGGCTGAGATAATAACTTCTGTATTCCCGCTTTATAAAAATCCTCTGAATCTATTAAACCGCTCACCGCCAAATTTCCAGACATCGCGGACAAAAGTTTCGCTGTCGTTCTGGCAAGCATTTTGTTCTGCGCCCTTAATTTTAAAGTTTCAACTTGAAGCGACCTCTGCTCCCTTAAACTTAATTCCTTGTCTTTCATTAAAATATCCACAAAATATCTAAAACCTTTGTCGGTTGGAATTCTTCCTGCGGAAGTGTGCGGCTGGTATAAATATCCTTCATTCTCCAGCTCCGCCATTTCAAATCTAATCGTCGCCGGACTTAAATCAAAATCATATTTCTCCGCTAGCAAAGAAGAACTCACGGGAATTGCCGAATCAACATATTCTCTGATGATTGAACCTAAAATTAATTCCTGCCTGTTTTCCATATTTATAAAAAATAGATACATTTTGTTTTCCCCCTGATAAGGGGGGGGGAGTTAGAGGGGGTTTTGAAAACAGATAAAATTTTAATTGTAAGAGAAAGCTAGAAAACACTTCAATCTTTTAATTTTGATTTTACTTCTACGCTTTTTCTTTTAACCCCTCCCAACCTCCCCTTATCAGGGGAGGAGTTATATTGAAATTTACTCCGCTAGCGCTTCAACTCTTAGAGTGCTAATTTTATTATAGATGATTTTAAATATGAGTCAAGACCAAGAATTGACATATTATTATTTTTATGCGAAGCTAAAGATAACAACCACAAGGAGGAATTAAAATAAACGAATTTAAAATCGTAGAGGATACACCATTGTGTCTGATAATTACTTCGGAAAACAAAATCAGACCAGAGAAAGCAGATAGAAGTCTTGCTGTTTGTTTTAGAAAAGAAGATCCTATTTTCAGAACAATAGGATTTGAAACAAACTATATCTATAATGTTTGTTTTCCTTCCGGAGCAATAGCAGGAAATCACTATCACAAAAACAAGAGAGAAATATTTCACTGTCCGTTTGGACAATCAGTGATGGTTGTTTTAGAAAATCCGGAAACCACAGAAAGAAAGACAATTATACTTTCAAACGGACTCAGAAGCAAATTTATAGGTTTGATATATATCAAACCAGGCATAGCGCACGCCGTTAGAAATCTTTCCAGTCAAGACTCAAGCTTAATAGTCTTTTCAAACATTGAAGAACACGACCCGATGGACGACTATTTCTACAAGGTAATCTGAGCCAAAGAAGGCATCATCCTTCTTTTTTTATTTGTCACCATTACTAATAAACTGTATAATAAAATTAATAGGGTTTGTTATTCTAAATTTTTTAATACCATTATTGCTATGCGACAAAAAATAAAAAATAAAAATATTACCTGGATAAATATTACTAATCCAACCGAAAAAGATGTTGAATTTTTGAAAAACGATTTTAATATTTGCCCTTCTATTTTAAAAGAATACCGACCGAAGATCAAAAGACCAAAAGTTGAAGAATTTAATAATTATTTATTTACCGTTATTCATTTTCCCGTCTTCAACAATAAAATAAGAAAAACGGTTTCAACAGAACTTGATATAATTTTGTATAGGAATATTTTAATTACCAGCTACTCCGGATCATTTCCCGAACTTAAAAGATTATTTGATAAATGCCACACCGAAAAACTAGTGCGAGAATACTATATGACAAAAAACGCGGTATGTTTTATTTATAGAATTTTGAATAAGCTTATTGATACCAGAATGCCGATGCTTGACCACATAGATGACCGCATTGACAAGATAGAAAAAGAAATTTTCAGCGGGAATGAAAGAAAAATGGTTAGTGAGATTGCCATTGTCAAACATGATATTATTAGTTTTAGAAAAATAGTCAAGCCACAAAGAATGGTTTTGGAAAGCTTGATCAGAATGGCGACAAAAATAACAAACGAAAATCTGACTAGAATCTCCGCGGAAGTTATCGGATCAAATATTAAAGTTTGGCACACGCTGGAAAACCACAAAGAAACAACTGAAGCGCTTGAACACACAAACGAATCACTGCTTTCATATAAATTGAGCGACACGATGAAGGTGCTAACCGCTTTTTCCGTACTTGTTCTCCCGATGTCATTAATCGCCAATGCTTTTGGAATGAATCTCGTCAAAGGAATGCCATTCGCGCAATCGCCACTTGGTTTTTGGATTGTTGTTATAATTATGTTTATTATAATGTTTTTTTCATTTATATTTTTCAAATTCAAAAAGTGGATATAGAAATATTGGTAATATCTTATAAAAAAATAATTAGCGGGGGGGGGGTGACAAGATTTTTTTGTGTGCTAGGATACTTTGTAATAAAACACCACTAAAAAATTGTGGAAAATAAGGGCGGGATAAGTTAGTAAAAAACTTTTTTTACAAAACAGAACTTAAAATACTTATCCTCCCGCCCATTCTTTCTTTAATGGTTTAGGCGTCAATTAAACAGACGGCTTTTTTTGTTGGCAAATTGCAATAATCTTGTATAATAGAGTAAAGTCTTAATATTAAGAATTATGAACATAATTAATAAAATCAAGAAGGCAAATCTTGTCGGTCGCGGAGGCGGAAATTTTCCGACGGCAGTGAAATGGGAAATGGTCAGAAAAACAACGGGAAATAAAAAATATATAATTTGCAACGCTTCCGAAGGCGAGCCAGGCGTCAAGAAAGATAGATATATTTTGGAAAATTTTGGAGAGAGAGTAATAGACGGAATGAGAATCGCAATTGATTTTTTATTAGAAAACCCTTATTCCAACTCCCACCCGAAGGAAGAGGGAGCTCAAGTAAAAGGATATATCTATATCAATCATAAATATTATAAAAAATTCGGCAAGAAACTAGATAAAATTATACTTAGCAATAAAATTGTATATAATAAAAAAAACGAGAATAATGCGTCCTTCTCTCTGCGGGAGAGGACAGGTAAGGGAAACAAAAAGACTCAAATTAAATTTTTTATTAAACCGGCTAGCTCCGGTTATATCGGTGGTGAGGAGACAGCGCTTCTGAATGCGATGGAAGGGAAAAGAGTTGAACCAAGATTGCGCCCGCCTTTTCCAACAACCAATGGTCTCTGGAATTGTCCAACTCTGGTAAATAATGTGGAAACATTTTATAATGTCAGTCTGGCTATTGCCGATGAATATGAGAAAGACAGATTCTATACCATCGGCGGAGATTGCGTGTCCGCTGGTGTTTATAAATTACCGGATGACTGGACAATAGAAAAAATATTAAAGGAGACAAATAATTATCCCAAATTTAATTTTTTTGTTCAAGTCGGCGGAGATGCCAGCGGAGAAATATTAAATAGCAAACAATTAAATAAACCTGCGGGAGGCGCCGGATCAATTACGATTTATAACACTAAAAAATACAAACCGGAAGAGATGATCGGAAAATGGATCAGTTTCTTTGTCAATGAATCCTGCGGACAGTGCACGCCATGCCGAGAAGGTGTTTATCGTTTAAATGAAATAATGAATTCCGATAATCCGGATTGGGAATTATTGGAAGAATTGTTAAACAATCTGGATGAAGCATCTTTTTGCGGACTAGGTAGTATTATACCGGTACCGATCAGATCGTATCGGAGAAATGTGATGGGTTTATAAAACATAAATAATTTTAAATAAAAAAATGAAGATATTTGTAGCGGGAAGCTGGCATAAAAATAAAATTAAAAAAGTTGAAAAGGATATTGAGAAAGTGGGGAGACTGCTCGCTGAAAATAAACACATTTTAGTAATAGGAGGAGGAAGCGGAGTTTCAGAAATAGTGGCAAGATCTTACCTCAAATTTGGAGGCAGAAAATGCATTGTTTATGATGTCGCTCCAAGATTTAGAAAAAAAGCTGGCGAAAAAAGAAAAGTGAAAGGGCATCAATTGATCAAGACCGGTGAAGATTATCCGGTTAGGAATAATATTATGATCAGAAATTGCGATTTGACGATCGCCTTCAATGGCGGACTGGGAGTTTTAGGGGAAATATTAAGTGCTGTTAATGATTATCACGAAAGCATAATAATTTTTGAGAAAAAATTTAATAATATAAGTTGCATTAAAAAAATATTGAACGGTGTTGGAAAAAGTAAAATTTTTTATGTTGACAATGTAAACGAAATTAAAAAAATAATAAATGAAAAAAGTAAAAATAAAAATTGACGGCAAAACAATAACTTGTTCTCCTGATAAAACCATTATGGAAGCGGCAAGAGACAACGGAATAAAAATTCCGGGGCTTTGCTATCATCCGGATTTTG
Organism: uncultured Candidatus Saccharibacteria bacterium; assembly: GCA_964490635.1. Taxonomy (GTDB): domain Bacteria; phylum Patescibacteriota; class Minisyncoccia; order JAHIHE01; family JAGLIN01; genus JAYEHC01. The sequence goes on from CAZBCK010000039.1 coordinate 4,510, forward strand.
CGCCAAAGGCAAACTGCAGAATTTGCGTAGTGGAGATCAAGGGAATAAAAAAATTAATGACTTCATGCTCAACCAAAGTCCGGGACGGGATGGAAATCAAGACAAACACGGAACGAGTGAAAAAAGTCCGTAATTTGAATATTGAACTGATATTTGCCGAGCATATTGAAAAATGTCCGGATTGCATTTGGAATGTTAATTGCGGATTATTGAAGTTGGCCGAAAGATACGATATTAAAATTAAAAGATTTACTGACAGGAAAAAAGAAAGGAAGATAATCAAATTTGCCAACGCGGTAGAAATTGACGGCTCGCAGTGTATTGACTGTCGCAATTGTATTGACGCTTGTTTGGTTTTACAAAATATAAACTATTTAAAATTAAAAGGGAAAGGAGCTGATCAGGAAATTGTTGAGAATAAAATACCTAACCTAACCTCACCTAAAAGAGGAAGGACTGTTGCTCCCCTGCGAGAAGAACAGATTCTCCCCCTTTTAGGAGAAGCTAGAGAGGGTACAAATAATAAAATTGACTGCATTTATTGCGGGCAGTGCACTGTCCATTGTCCTGTCAGCGCAGCGCAAGAACAAAACCATTGGGAAAATGTTGAAGAAAAATTGTACGACAAAAGTAAAATTGTCATCGCGCAATTCGCTCCTTCAATCAGAGTAAGTATCGGCGAGGAATTTGGTTTGCCTTACGGAAAAATTGCAACCGGACAAGTTGTTGCTGGGCTAAAGAAACTTGGCTTTGATTATGTTTTTGATGTCAATTTTGGCGCTGATATAACAACAATTGTAGAGGCGAAAGAATTATTGGAAAGATTGGCGAAAAATAAAATTCAAAATTCTATTCTTCCGATGATAACTTCTTGTTGTCCTGCCTGGGTAAAGTATGTGGAATTTTATCATCCGGAATTAATTCCAAATTTGACTACTGCCAGATCGCCGCACATTCATTTGGGTGGAACTATCAAAACATACTGGGCGGAGAAAATGAATATAAATCCAAAAAATATAATAGTTGTTTCAATTATGCCTTGCACTGCCAAAAAATTTGAATCTTCCAGAAAAGAACTCAAAGTAAAAAATTTATTTCCGGTTGATTATGTTCTAACGACCAGAGAATTTGTCTGGATGATGAAAAAACATTGTGTTAATTTCGCAAAAATAAAAGAAGAACAGGCAGACCGTCCATTGGGAGAATATAGCGGTGCAGCGGCGATCTACGGCGGAAGCGGAGGAGTGATGGAATCGGCCTTGCGAAGCGCAAGATTCTTTGCTTGTGGCGGCGATAAGAAAAAAGAAAGTAAGGTGTGTAAATTGAATCCGGACTTTAAATCTGTCCGCGGATTTGATAATGTAAAAGAAACAACTGTCTTTATCGCAGGCGCTAAATTGCGAGTTGCGGTTGTCAATGGTATTGGAAATATTGAACAAATACTGGAAAATTTGAACAATTATGATTACATTGAAGTGATGGTCTGCCCGGGCGGATGTATTGGCGGAGGCGGTCAACCAATTCCAACGACAGACGAGATCAGAAAAAAAAGAATGGCAGCGCTGTATCAAATTGATAAAGGCAAAAAGATAAGAGAGGCGCATCGGAACAAAGGAGTTTTGGAAGTTTTAGAATGGTTGAAGAACCAAGGAAAACTGGAACATCAGGTTTTGCACACAAAATATATAGAAAGAAAATAAATAATAATGATTATTATTATTTTTATTTTTAAATTATAATTATATGCCAAACAAAAAACATCTTGCTACAATTACCATTTTAATTAAAGATAGACAAACACATTCTAAGAGTGTTAACGAAATGCTTACCAAAAATAGTCACTTAATTATGGCACGGCTTGGAGTTAATGTGCAGAGAAGCTGTGTGGAAAATTGTACAGGTATGATTACAATAGCGATTGAAGGCACAGCAAAAGAGATTAATGATTTGACCAAAAAATTAGACAAGCTTTATGGAATTGTGGCAAAAACCAGTATAATGACAGAATAAGATTTTATATTTATTTTTAATTTAACCATTATGCAATATTTAAAAGAAAAAACATTTCAGCAAGTTAAGATTAGTTCTATTATACAGTTCGCAGGACTGGCGAGTATCGCGATATTTTTACCGTATGCGGTTCCTTTCCAGTGGATAGTCGGTCCGATCGTGAACGCAGTTTTAATTCTAACTTTGCTTAAATTTGGATTTCGCAATGCGGTTGTCATCGCAATGATTCCAAGTTTAATGGCTTTGTCCGGCGGACTTCTACCAATAGTTCTGGCTCCGGTTGTTCCTTTTATTATGATTGGTAATGTAATCTTGATTTTATGCATAGACTGGTTTTATAACAATTTTAAAAACAAAACAAAAGGATATTGGACGGGTGTATTCGTTGGAGCTGGCTTGAAATTCTCGTTTCTATTTTTAAGTGTCAATGTAATCAGCGAACTTTTAATTAAACAAGAATTAGCGATAAAAGTCGCCCAGATGATGAGCTGGCCACAGTTTTATACGGCGGTAATTGGCGGAGTAATTGCTTGGGAAGTTTTAAGTATTCTAAAACGCTGAACCTGCTCAGAGAGGTTAGCAAGTATGTTAGAAATGAATTTCCCCGCAGCAAGCTGACGGGGATTTTACACTACACCCTCAAACAGTGTTAGTTACAAAGAATAAGTTTGTTATTTAAAGTTTTTCGCAAAGCGCGAACTTGTTTTTTAATTCGTTGTCGTCTGTGGTTTTTGTCAGGTTGTTTGTTTTATTTTTTGGGAGCGTTGGAATGCAAGAAATGTTTGGTTGCTAAAAGTGTTTTAAAAAATAAAATACATATATTGGGTCATACGCAATTTAGTTGTTTTGTTATGTTAAGAAGTTTTTAGATGCTAGCTTTCCCTTTTTACAAAGGGGGAGCTTACATATCCCAATTTATTAAATACAACTAAATTGTGTATGAACCCATATACTGAGGTAGTTTTCTTAATATGGCATAATGCAAAAAGTAAGCTATGCCATATTATAATAAAATAATTATATGAAGTATCTTGAAGAAAAAATACAGGATAGAATAGAAGAAAAATTAGAAGAATTAAACAAGCTTAGACCATTGCCGGTTGTTGCCGTAAAAAAATTAAAAGAGCAATTTCAGATAGAAATGACCTATAATTCAAACGGGATCGAAGGAAATAGTTTAACATTAGGGAAACTTTTTTGGTTATCAATGAAGGAATTACTATTAAAGGAAAACCATTGAAAGATCATCTGGAAGCAAAAAATCATCAAGAAGCGTTGGAATATTTATATGAGCTAGTTGAAAAAGGTAAAAATCGGACTATCTCAGAATAATTTATCCAATTTCAAAAAAAGAGATTGGCAAAATACCTTAATTTATTAGTTCGTCAAGGAAAATTGGAGGCGCTCATAAGAAAGGAAGAATTTGGCTTACAACCAAAGAAGCAGTGGAAAAATTTATTAAGAATAGGAAGAGAAAAAGGAAGTAATGAAAATTTGAAAATAGATTTTTATTTAATTTCCAAAAATAATTAAAAACTGCTATAATAAAAAACAGTATCAAATATTTGGCATCAAGCATTAAGAATGATTTTGAATTTTAAAAAATTTGTCCTAAACTAAAATTAGATATTTAATTGGAATTAAGAATTAATTTAAAAAAAATTCAAATCAACACAACCAAATGAACAGCCAAGAATTAGAATTCATCCTTCAAAGCAAAGAAGGATTTAAAACAGAATTTAAAGAATCTTTTGACGCTAAAAATCTTGCTAAAGAAATAATCGCTTTTGCTAATTCTAACGGAGGTAAAATATATTTAGGTGTTGATGATAACAGTAAAATAAAGGAAATAAAAATAACAAATAAACTGAAATCTCAAATTCAGGACATTGCCAAAAACTGCGATCCTTCAATAGAAATTAAATTAGAAGAGTTTAAGAACATTTTAATTATTGAAATTAAAGAAGGATCGAACAAACCCTATAAATGTTCTTCCGAGTTTTACTTAAGACAAGGAGCCAATTCGCAAAAAATGAGCAGAGATGAAATTTTGGATTTTGCGATTGGCGAAGGGAAAATTAAGTTTGACGAGCAGATAAATAGAAAGTTTGATTAAAAAAGATTTTGACAAAGGAAGACTGAAGAATTATTTATTAAAGGCAAAAATATCAAAAACTATTTCCACTGAAGAAGTTCTTCTTAATCTTGATGTGGCAAAAATGGAAGGTAAAAATATATTGTTTAATAATGCGGATGTAATATTTTTTGCCAAACACACTCACAAAATTATTCCTCAAGTTTGCATTACTTGCATAAGGTACAATGGAACTGAAAGTGTTGGTATTATTGATAGGATTGGTTTTAATGATGATCTTGTTTTCCAATATTGATAATGCGATAAAATTTGTCAGAAGAAATACTAAACTAGGCTATGAGATAAAAAATATTCAAAGAAAGGAAATCCCGGAATATCCAATAGAAGCGATAAGGGAGGCAATTGCAAATGCTGTGATGCATAGGAATTATTTTGGAAAAGGGGCAAATGTTTTTGTTAATATATTTGATGATAGGTTGGAAATATATAATCCGGGAGGATTGCCAAGCGGTTTAAGCATAAAAGATTTTGAAAAAAGTGTATTAGAAGAAATCCGTTAATAGCCAATCTTTTGCATAGAATAATTTTAAATTTTAAAAATTTTATGCTAAATTAAAATTAGATATTTAATTGGAATTAAAAATTA
>CAZBCK010000040.1:0-3973 GCA_964490635.1 uncultured Candidatus Saccharibacteria bacterium
GATTATATTTTCTATTTTAATCCAAAAGTATAAACAACGCTATTATATCTTACATGTCATTTTAGATGATGTATCAATAGACCTCTTGGTGTCATTTTAGATGATTTGATGCGTGTTATAGTAATCTATGATAAAAGTGTTATACTTAAAATTTCACGCCGTAATTAATTTACTAATTGTTCAAAAATAAAAACAACCGCTAGTATAAGCGATTATTTGAGCTGGGTGGCTATCGGGAATTGAACCCGAGACGAGGGGACCACAACCCCTAGTGTTACCATTACACCATAGCCACCATAATTAACTTATGACTTATAACATCTTTTTAAAATTTTTCTAAATTTATCATTAGTTATTAGTTAGTTTTGTGGGTCGTAGAGGACTTGAACCTCTAACCAATTGCTTAAGAGGCAACTGCTCTACCGATTGAGCTAACGACCCAGACAATCTATAACCCATAACTTATAACCAATAACATTTTTTCTAAATTTGTCATTAGTTATTTGTTGTAGTTTATAGGTTAAATTGTACACCCGGCAGGAGTCGAACCCGCAACCTCTTGGTCCGAAGCCAAGCGCTCTATCCAATTGAGCTACGGGTGCTTAAAAAGGGGTCAGTCTTTTTATTACTGTAGGCTATTACTGTAGAAGTATATCTTAAAAGATAGAAAATATCAAGAGCAATAAAATATGGAGCAACAGATGCGATATCTTGTTAAATGATTTAAATTGTGATAAGTTAAAATAGTTATAAGTCTGTAAAATATTATTATTTTTTACTTTACTCGCCGCCTTCGTCTAGTGGTTAGGACGTCAGGTTCTCATCCTGGTAACAGGGGTTCGATTCCCCTAGGCGGTACATACTTTCTGTTTAAAGAGTTATTTTTATAGCTTGGAATTAAGATAAGATCAATCAGAAAAATTTACGAGCTTAATGCAATATGGTACATTCAAAAAAAATAACGCAACACTCATCTCTTTTTTTAACAGTCCCATTTCCACCATGATGTATTTGGGCATAAACATATTGATAAATAGCTTCGTAAGAAGAGCGCATCTGTTTATCTTTTTTGTAATCAATAGACAGTCTCAAACTAATCTGTTCGGGAGACCATCCCAATTTCATTTTACCAATTACATATTCTTTTAAATCTCCATTTTTATCCAGTTTATATTTATTGCCTCTTTTCGCAATGTGTTGCAAGGATTCTCTGTGCGAGACATTAGTGATATATTTACCAATACCTGTAGATGATTTGCCAGCTATCTCTCGAGAAATAGTGCTTGGGTTTTTATCTACTTCTTTGGCAATATTTCTAATACTATTGCCATCATGACACCTAACTTCAATAATAGTGCGTTCGCGCAATGTAAGAGGCGAATTCTTTTTCTTATTTTTTCTCATATATATTTTTAATTAGTTTTTTAATTATATTATATACGAGTGTTGCAATTAATTCTTGAACTTAGGAGGTTTTAATTGACTTTGTTACTGAAAATGCTAAAATTTAGGTAAAGATGTTAATAAATACCAATTATAGAGACTCGGTTTCTATACGATTAAGATTAGTTAAAGTGAGGAAGTCCTAATAAAAAACTATTTATGTCAACCCTTATCAAAATCAAAAATATTACCAAAGATTATCAAACCGGTGATGTTGTTACCAGCGTCCTAAAAGGTGTTTCTTTTGAAATAAACGATGGCGAGTTTGTGGCAATTATGGGATCGTCGGGATCGGGGAAGTCAACACTAATGTATTTATTGGGATTTTTGGATGCGCCGACCGCAGGCGAGTATTATTTTGAAGGGCATAATACTTTGAAGCTGGACGACGATAAATTGGCAGAATTTCGGAGCAAGAAAATTGGTTTTGTTTTCCAGTCCTATAATTTGCTTCAGCGAACTTCTGTTCTGGATAATGTTATGTTGCCGACAACTTATTTGCGGAATTGTAATTTTGAAGAGGCAAAAGATAACGCGATAAAATTATTAAAAAGAGTCGGACTGGGACATCGTTTGCATCATAATCCAAACCAGTTGTCTGGCGGGGAACAGCAAAGAGTGGCGATTGTTCGTGCTCTTGTTAATAATCCGCGACTGGTTTTGGCCGATGAACCGACAGGAAATTTAGACAGTAAATCCGGTGAAGAAATTATGGAAATTTTACAAAGTCTGAGCAAAGAAGGGCGAACAATTATTATGGTTACCCACGAGCAATACACCGCTGAATGCGCGAAAAGAATAATTCATATAAAAGATGGAATGGTGATGGAAGATGAAATTGTTGGGAAGCAAAGAATAGCAAAAAATGGAGAGTTTAAGAAGTAGGGTACAATTTTTAGGACTTTCTCACTTTGTCATTCCGGAAAATTTTGGAGCGGAGCGGAGAAATTTATCCGGAATCTAGTAAGCCTCAATAAACAATGTTTTTTGTATAATTTTGATAAGGCGAAACAAACTAGATCCCAGACATTTTTTCTTTTGCTACCGCTCCAGAAAAAATTTTGGGATGACAAAAATGATAATATGAATTTTTTTCAAACTATAAAATCCTCTTTCACTAATCTAGCCGCTAACAAAGTTCGGTCTTTTTTAACGATGTTGGGGATGATTATTGGAGTAGGGTCGGTGATTACGATCATGTCTGTCGGATCCGGGGCGCAGAGTTTGATCTTTAATGAGATTGCTTCTTTCGGAACTAATCTAATCGGCATTATGCCGGGTGGAAGCGAAGAAGACGCGCCACCGACATCAATGATGGGCGCGGTAATCACAACACTTACTTATGAAGACTCTAAAGCGGTTAAAGAAATCCCTCATATTATTGCTGTAACTTCTTATGCAAACGGAAACGCGGATATTTCTTTTGGCGACAAAATTAAAAACGCGACATTTTCCGGTGTTACTTCGGATTATATTAATGTTGAAGATAGTAAAGTGGATCTTGGCAGATTTATTCTTCCTGAGGAAAATGAAAGCACGGCTAAAATAGTTGTGCTTGGCTCGGAAATAAAGAATGATCTGTTCGGCGAAAATAATCCGTTAGGCAAAAGAATAAAAATAAACAAAACAAACTTTTTGGTAGTAGGCGTGATGAAGAAAAAAGGATCATCTTTGATGGGTAGTCGCGATAAAGATGTTTTTATCCCTGTCAAAACAGCGCAGAAAGTAATGCTGGGAATTGATTATATCGGATTGATCAGGGTAAAGGTTGATGATGAGAAAAATATGCCTTTTATAACCAGTGAGATCAAAAAACTTTTGCAAAAAAGGCACAGTATTAAAGATCCAAAGAAAATAGATTTCACAGTTCGCGGGATGGATCAGGCGCTGGATATGATTGGCACGGTGACAGATGCTTTAAATTTGTTTCTCGGTGCTATCGCAGCGATTTCTCTTTTGGTCGGTGGAATCGGAATTATGAATATTATGCTTGTTTCGGTGACGGAGCGGACACGAGAGATCGGTTTACGCAAAGCGTTGGGCGCCAAGAAGGAAAATATTTTAACCCAGTTTTTAACAGAGTCAGTGATCATCACTTTCATCGGTGGTTTGATTGGTATTGTCAGCGGTTCAATTATTGCTGTTCTAATTGCTATTGGCGCGCAGTATCTTGGCTATGATTGGGATTTGGTCATCAGTTCTTTTTCAATAATCATTTCTTTTGCTATCGCGGTTATTATTGGTCTTGTTTTCGGAATTTATCCTGCGAACAAAGCGGCAAAGTTGAATGCGATTGAGGCGTTGAGATATGAATAAAAAGTTTATAAAGTGGAAAGTTATAAAGTTGATTAGTGTTGGTTCGGGTCTTTGACCTGAACCAGATATTTCTTAAAACTAAATTAAAAAGCTTATGCTGTTTATAAAAACCAAACTTAAAATTGTTTAAGGAGTCTAAAAGTTGATAGTTATTTGTAAGTGGGACGGAAAAGAAATAAAAAGGTTCGGGTCAGAGACCTGAACCAACATTGAA
>CAZBCK010000040.1:4073-9124 GCA_964490635.1 uncultured Candidatus Saccharibacteria bacterium
ATTATGGCGGGTAGGATCAGCCATAACAAACTATCTTACCATACTCTATGAAATTTGCCAAGACCCCATTTTTCAAAACTCTTGCCCTTGCTATCACCGGATTGAAGGCGAATAAAACCAGAACGGCATTGTCAATGCTGGGAATTGTTGTTGGCGTGGCGGCGGTGATTGTGATTGTTTCGGTGGGGCAGGGATTGAAAGTTTTAATAGTTGATCAGATCAATGTCTTTGGGGAGAATATGATGTCTGTGAGTGTTAAAGTACCAGGGAGCGATTATGGAGCTTCAATGCAGTCAATGGTTGAAGGAACGGTGATTACTACTCTTAAATACGATGATGTGGAAGCGGTGCGTGACAAAAAAAGATTTCCCTATGTCAAAGCCGTTTCCGGTTATTCGTCGGGAACGGAATGGGCAACTTATCAGGAAAAAGAAAAGCAAGTGATGTTCATTGCCAGTGATGCCTATTATCCCGAAATTGACGGTCAGGCGAAAACTGCCAGAGGGCGATATTTTACGAACAAAGAAGAAAGGGGAATGGCAAAGGTGGTGGTGATTGGCAGCGGGGTTGCAAAAAAGTTTTTCGGAGAAGGAAAAGCAATTGGCAAACAGATAAGAATTAAGAAAAATAATTTTAAAGTAATCGGAGTAATGCAAGATAGGGGAATGATGATGATGTTTGATTATGATAATTTGGTTTATCTTCCCTTGAAAACCGCGCAAAAATTGATTACCGGAATGGACTATTTGGTTGAATTCGCGATAGTATTGGAAGATGACCGGCATTTTGCGCAAGCGAAAGCGGAAATCTCACAACTGCTTCGCGAGCGGCATAATATTGACGATTCCGCCAAAGATGATTTTGAGGTGATGTCAATGGATCAGCTAATTGAAATTGTGAATACTGTCACCAATCTTATCTCTATCCTCCTTGGAATATTGGCGGCAATATCTTTGATAGTTGGCGGAGTGGGAATTATGAATATTATGCTCGTTATTGTTGCTGAACGAACACGGGAGATCGGACTTCGTAAAGCGCTGGGCGCGAAAAGGAAAGATATTCTAAACCAATTCGTTGCGGAGGCAGCTTTAATTTCCGTTTTTGGCGGGATCATTGGAATTATACTTGGAATTATTATTTCCTTTCTGGCAACTCTGATTGCCGGGGCGTATGATTTCAATTGGCCATTCGTTGTCTCTGTTGAAGCAATAATTATTTCATTTGTCGTCGCTGCCGGGTCTGGTATCCTTTTTGGCTGGTATCCTGCCAATAAAGCGGCGAAGTTGAACGCGATAGAAGCGTTGAGATATGAGTGATTGGAGGATTGTTTATTAATGGATTGCGGATTTTCCCAATATCTGTTAGTGCATCAAGGTTCCAAGTACAACTTGGAACCAGCGAATATTTGTATATTTTAATAGAACAAACTAGCTGTGGGATTAGGGGTGGTTGGAAATTTTAGCTATTTCTTTAAATTTATTTTTATGGATCTATCAAACTTGTTTAATAATTTTCCTCCTGAATTAGCCACTTTTATCATCTCAATGCTTCCGGTATCGGAATTGCGCGGCGCGATTCCCGTGGCAATAGGTGTCTATGGCTTAAATCCGTTTCAGGTGTATTTTATCGCGGTTGTTGGAAACATAGTTCCGGTGATCTTTATTTTAAAATATATTGATCCTATTTCAAAATATCTAATGTCCGGGTCAAAGTTTTTCAATAGATTTTTTACTTATCTTTTTGAGAGAACAAGAAGGAAACATAATGGAAAATTTGAAAAGTGGGGAGCGTTGGCGCTAATAACTTTTGTTGCGATACCGCTTCCCATTACCGGCGGCTGGAGCGGAGCACTTGCCGCTTTCGTTTTTGATGTTCCGTTCAGAAAGGCATTGCCCTTGATCTCTTTGGGTATTATGATTGCGGGGGTGATCGTGGCGGGGTTGAGTTTGGGAGTGCTTAGATTCTGATGTCTTTTATAAAAAAGAAATGTAAAAAATAAAAACGGTTCAAAACCGTTTTTTATCTTAAAGAAAAATATTATATAGTGGTATTATTCTAAATTTCCTAATCCAATTTGTCATTTCGAAATAGAACGGAGCGAAGTGTAGTGGAATGAGAAATCTATGAATTTTACTATGCAGACAAAACAGTTATATTTATAGAACTCTCAGATTTCTCAGTTGTACCTCCTTCGGGATGACAAAGTCGGGAAACTTAAAGTATTACCACTATAGCAATACTAAACTTATTTGACCGCTTTTGTCTTTATGTCTCGTTTCTCTTTTTCCACGCTGACAAATTTAACCTTTTTATAATTTCCATCATATTTTCTAATTCTTTTTTCAGTGAATTTTACAAATCCTTTGATCACAGAAAAAAGTGTGTGATCTTTTCCCTGCATCACATTTTCTCCCGCTCTGAACTTATTGCCTCTTTGTCTGATGATAATACTGCCGGATTTTGCCACTTGATTTCCGAAGATCTTAACACCTAAATATTTTGGTTTGCTGTCTCTTAAATTGGACGCTGTACCGCCTGCTTTCTTATGTGCCATAATGAATTGGTTAAAAGTTTATAAAGTCAAAAGTTACACGAGTGAGATTCGCAACAATAAATTATTTCCGGATCATTTATTTTTAAATATCAACACTTCTCTTGCTACAATTTGGTTTGGTCTGTCGTAGATGATGGAATTTCTGTCGGTGGTCTTTATATCTTCTATTATAAATTCCCGATCCAACGGACTGATGACAGAATAGCCTATTTTTTCCAATCTGTCAATAAAGGGAGCTGTCGCATATCCACCATTTTTTGTCTTGTAAGCGGGAATTGTTATTATTATTCTTTTATTCTTTCGCAATATCAACTTGGCAATCTGAAAAAAGCCCGTGTACATTTTTATAAACCGATTATAATTATGTCCTATTTCTGCTTTATTCGGAACTTTTTTATAAATTGGTCCCAGTGTTGATTCCGTGACTATCGCATCAATTGAATTCGGTTTTATTTTTCTCGTAATGTTTTTCATATCCGATTGAAAAATTTTATAGTCCGGATATTTCAGAATATATTTTTTAGAAAGCCATTCTAGATTTTCTTTGCAATTTGCGATTTGGTCTCCGTTAGCGTCGCTGCCAACAACTTTATAGTCATTGAGAAGAGCCTCTTGTAATATTGTTCCTATTCCGCAAAACGGATCAAGAAGAACCTCTCCTTTTTTGATTTGCGCGAGATTAATCATAATCTGCGCGAGTTTTGGAGGAATTATTCCAATCTTTGGATTTCTTTTGGGACGGTCATAATCACGCTCCGAATAACTTTCAATATCCTGAACAGCTACTGTTTTTGAGAGAATAATTTTATTTTCGGTATCCCACCTAGATTCTCCTAAAAGGGGAGGGACTATTTCTTCCCTGCGGGGAACACTGGTTCTCCCCCTTTTAGGGGGAGTTAGAGGGGGCATTGAACAGGCAGGCAGAAACAAAAAATTAAATTCCATACCTTTTTTAATTATTTTGTTTTTGAAAACAGAGGCGCTATTTAGCTCCATATTCTTTCCAGGAAAAACAATTCTGAGATTCAGATCTTTGGAGCGCAACTTTTTAGCATTTGAAAAATTATTTCTTATTTTTTCTGAAATTTCCAATACTTTATCTTTTTCTTTATTTTGTGTAAAATAAATACTGTAGCCGATAATTTTCTTACTGGATCTTCTCTTGTTTAATTCTTCAATAGCAGAAATTGTTTTTTTCAACGCCTCATCCGGATTTTCATATTCACCAAGAACTCTGGCTATTTTTATTATTCCACCTATCTCTACAAGCAGATCATCAGGATTAATTTTATTTTTTATATCTAAGATTAAAAATTTTGAAGATATAAGGTCTATGCTGAAATTAACTTTTACTTTTTTAAATATTGTCTGTATTTCAGCGACTGACAAAGCCGGAACACGACCAAGATGAAAAATGTATTTCATAGAATTAAATTGTTACATTGTTAGAATTTTCTTATTTCAACTCACCAATCTAAAAATTTGTCATTCTGAACTTGTTTCAGGATCTATTCTCTGTCGCGTTAAACAATCCTATAAAATATTAAACGCTTTACCAAGTTGAAAATACAAATAATTGTAATATCATTCTCAGCGCTATTTATAAATAGGATAGATTATGTCTAGTAAAACAAAGATTCTGAAACAAGTTCAGAATGACAAAAAATATGACTATGCGATCAAACTTTCTAAAAAATAATCAGGAAAAATTGATTTTATTATTGGGATTTATTCTTGTATTTTCCAGCGGTTTTTTTTCGGGACATTTTTATTTTCAGGAAAAAGATGACAGCGAGTATGATATAATAATAGAAGATTCGGATCAAAATTGCAAGGATCTGTTTAATGCAAATCCAATAAAAGAATATATAGAACTTTCAAACAGCAATTCAAGCGCGCGAATAAAAGGTGAACAAAGCGAAACAGATAATAATATGAATTTGCAAAATAAAACCGGAATGTTCGTTGCCAGCAAGAACAGCAAGGTCTATCATTCGTCCAATTGTCAATATGTCAAACGGATCAAGGATGAAAATAAGATCTGGTTCAAATCAGCCAAAGAGGCGGAAAAAATGGGATATGAGCCGCATAGTTGCGTGAAGTAATGGTTAACCTCTGTTTATCTTTACGGCTCCGCCGTTAATCTTGATCGCTTTTCCATTGATCAATGCGTCCGCAATTTTTTGATTAGCTGAAGATAGAATTCTTTGAAAAGTACTTTGTGACACTTTCATCTTTTTCGCGCATTCAATTTGTTCCAGTTCTTTATAGCTTTTAAGTCGCACGGATTCCAATTCATCAACTGTCAAATTAATTTCTTCAAGAGAACATAATGGAATACCTTGCGGTTTAAAATAGGTTGTCTGCGGATTGAAACTGATGTGTCTGATCTTTCTTGGTCGCATATTGTTAAATTTATTATTATATTTAGAACTTCCCCACTTTTTGTCATATAAAAGAAATAAGTATAAGAATTAAGGATAATAGCGTATACTTA
>CAZBCK010000041.1:0-8877 GCA_964490635.1 uncultured Candidatus Saccharibacteria bacterium
ATTTTCCAAACTAAAAGCGGCTCCTCTTGGGTAGGAACTTAATAATTGTAATTGAATGGTTTCTGTTAGAAACAACCATAAATCTTTAAATCAGACGAATAAATCCATAACTTTTCCCAACACTAAATATCCTAGCATTCTTTTTAATCTTTGTCAAGACTCCTATTTTTTTTCTTGACTTATTTGTGCTTTCCATTTATGTCATTCCCGCGCAGGCGAGAATCCAGATGAAATATCTTCAGGTTGTGAATATTATTACAACAGTTGAAATATTATAAAACATTACTGTTAATTTGTTTTCAGAACTCTTGTTTTAAAAATAATAACTGGTAATATTGTGTCTGGATTCTCGCCTGCGCGGGAATGACAAAAGAAGAAAATATTCTAAAAAATTGATAAATCAAACAACTTTAGTTATAATTAAATATATGATAATTAACGAACTGAAAAAAGCATTAAAAGAAAAAAATATCAAGATCTTGAAAAGTCTGGGGCAGAATTTTTTGACGGATGAAAATGTTTTGAACAAAATTATTCAAGTGGCAGAACTTAATAAAAATGATCTGGTCATAGAAGTCGGTCCGGGACTTGGAGTTTTAACAAAAGAATTATCTGAAAAATGTGAACAAGTGATCGCGATTGAAAAAGACAAAAAATTGGCGGAGTTGTTAAAAAAAGAAATACCCTCTCCAATTCCTTCTAAAATGGGGAGAATACCGGTTCCTCAAATGGGGGGAGTACTGATTCCCCCTCCTGATAAGGGGGGGGTAGGGGGGGTTGAAATTTTCAACGGTGATATTCTAAAAACAAATATCAACGAGCTTATAAAAAAATACGGTCATAACGAAAAATATAAGCTTGTCTCAAATATTCCATATTATATAACTTCACCGGTGATAAAACTTTTTTTGGAGAATAAGATTCAGCCGCAAGTTATAATTTTGCTTGTCCAGAAAGAAGTGGCGGAGAGAATTTGCGCAAGACCGGGAAAATTAAGCATTCTTGCTTTAAGCGTTCAGATTTATGGCAAGCCGGAAATTATTGGATATGTTAATAAGTCATCATTTTATCCGGAGCCAAAAGTAGACTCCGCAATTTTAAAAATTGGTGGAATAAAAAAAGAATTTCCGGATGATTATTACGAGAAAATCTTCAGGATTATAAAAATCGGTTTTTCGTCAAAGCGGAAAAAACTTGTCAACAATCTTTCTGCGGGATTGTGTATTGACAAAGATAGAACCGGCAAAATATTGCTGGAAACAAAAATAGATTTAAACGCTCGCGCACAGGAATTGGAATTGGAAGATTGGAAAAGATTGGTTTTAGGACTTTCTCGGTGATTGCAATAACATCAATACTTTTTGTCATTCCTGCGGAAGCGGGAATCCACTATTACGATTTGGTCTTATCATAAGTTTTGTAGCAAGTAGTAAAATAAAATTGTAATAGTGGATTCTGGACAAATTTCTCCGCTGTCGCTCTGAAATTTTCCGGAATGACAGAAAAAGTGAGGAAGTTCTATAATTGATGAAACCTCAAACCGAAATAACCAGCAAATCCAAAACCAGTCTCGGATTCATTTTTCCTGTTTTGATTGCTAGATCCGCGTCAAAAAGTTTTTTGTATATTTTTTTCAGATCGTTCATCTCAAATTTTCCGCATTGTTCAACGCTTTTTTGAACAACGAACGGATGCATTTTTGTTTTCGAGGCAATCTCGGAAGAAGACATTCCGCTATTCAATAAACTTTTTACTTTCAATAAATTGCGGAATTGATAAACGAACATTGTCAGTAGATAGATCTCGTTTGTTCCTTTGTCAATTTGCTCATTTAGCAAACTCACCGCTGTCCTTTTATTTTTTGAACTGATCTTGTCAATTAAATTAAAGATGTTCGTATCAACCTTTGATTTTACCAAAAGTCCCACATCGTTTTCAGTAATTTCCCGCCCGTCGCAATAACTAATTAGCTTTTCAATCTCACTTTTCGCTTCCCAAAGATTATACGATTGGATAATCTTTTTATTTTTATCTTTCTGCGCCAGTCCTCTTCCCAGCGAAATTGCAAGCGCGCTAATAGTCTCTTTTTTTATTTTCCCGCCTGATTTTTCCACTGTTTTTTTAATCCAATTATCAAACTGAAAATTAACCGGAATTAAAAATTCTCTGATTTCCGCTTTGTTAGACTTTTCAAGTTTAACAATTTCTTTGTAGATTTTTTTTCTTTTGTCTATATTATTTTCCACAAAAAATACTTTTATATTTTCCTGCGGATCTTCCAAATATTTCAGAATTATTTTTTCCTTTCCGCTTTCAGTTTTTTTGTTGTTATCGGGAGGAATTGAATTAGCTACTCCCTCTCCTTTTGGGAGAGGGTTGGGGTGAGGGGTATTTCTGGAAAACAAAACATTTCCAACAATCAACAATTTATCCGATCCAAAAAGCGAATTTGCCATCAATCCATTTTGCAATCGCGCCATTTTTTCCTGCTCGCCCAGATTTTCGTTGTTCCAATCAATCTCGCAAATCTCCGCGTTTTTAAATTCTTTTTCAAATTTTTCTTTTTCACTTTTGATTTTCTCCGCAATCGTAAAGTCGTCCTCGCCGAAGAAGATGTGAATGTTTTTGGTTTTTGAATTTGGGGTTAACATAGTTTAAAATTAATGTTATGATGTTTCGTTGCGGTGAAATATCGCAACCAGTGCGAGAAAGCGTGAATATAATATCGTTGTTGCGAACCGGCAGGCGAAGCAATCCCGTGTTTAAACATACTTACGCTCAACGCTGAGTTCTTTGAAAAAAGGGGAAAGAAATATAATTTTACTTATTTTCAAAGCATTTGAAACAGATTGCAAATCTATTCCTGCAGAAGAAAGACCGGAGTCCTGACGAAAGTCAGGAAAGGTCATTTTATTTTCTTGTCCTGACTTTCGTTAAGACTCCAATGTCTTAATTTCCAATATCCTATTCCTCCGCCTCCCACTTCACCTCCTGTCCCGGTTCCACAACCTGAATCCAGATTTTCCCAGCCACGAATTTAACTTCTTCGCCCGCATCGTTATAGAAATATAATTTTGACTTCATATCGCTTTTGTCTTTTTTCCATTTTCCCGTAATCTCCCAGCCGTTTTGATAGACAATCGCTTTTCCCTCTCCTTCAATGTCCATATCATTATATTGTCCTTCGATTTGTCTTGACGCCGCGTACATAATCGCGACATTTTTTGCTGTGATTTGTTTGCCTGTTAATTTATCCACATCTTTTTTATTGCCTTTAACTCTTAAATAAGAATTTGTTTTTGCGTCGTATTTGTAATCAACTTTAAAAATTGAAGGATAGCCTATTGATAGCTCCCCGTTTTTATCAGAAGGATTTTCCTCTTCATAAAATTGATAACCGCTGAACTTACTTTCCACTCTATAGCCAACTCTTTGCGAATATTCTCTTAATCTTTTTATCGTTGTAAATCCGTCGTGCGGTTTTGGCAATCCCGGTTTTCGATAAAACACGCTTCCGTCCAAATAGAGAGCATTAATATTGTCCATTATTTTGTTATTTAGTTTGTCGAGCGCGAAATGTGATCCTCCCCAATGGACATAAATTGCGTCAAATCCCATTGCCAGAGGAATAAAATCGTGACGCGCGCTTCTGATGCTACCAATTTCTTGCGGTTCAGCACAGCCATATACAGCCATATAACGCGTAATTCCACCAGTTATAACAGGCATTTCCACGACCAGATCCGCCTCGGATATTCCGCTCAATGGCCATGCTTCCAAATCTCCCGTCATCATCACGGCAAATGGTCTGTTTTTCGCGCCATCGCATTCCAGTCCGTTGATTAAACTTCTTTCTTTTGTTTTCTCTTCGGATTTATTGTTCTCTTTATTATTGTTCTCTCCGCCATTATTTATAGCGCTAATGCTATTCTTGTTTTCTATTTTTACGATTCTACTTCCCAGCCAGTTTTCCGGATTGAGCACAAAAGCCAAACAAACAATTAAAACTATTGCTGTTGCCAACGCGTAAATTTTTTGTTTTTTCTCCATTTTATTAAATTTAAAATTTTTATAATTCTTTGCTACATTTATTATCATACTTATTTGCTCATTCGTCAATTTTAATATTTTTGAGAGCAATGTTAAAAGAAATATTCTTGACTAATCTCTATTTATGAAGTAGTATGAAGCAAATAAGATGGATGTTTTTATACGGTTTGGGTGTTCCGATAATTCCTCTCTTGAGAAAGGTAATTCGCGAAGTGGAATAACACAACACATCCCGTCTCTGACGGGATCACCCCCTCTCAAGAGGGGAATTATCGGAAAGTCAGCAGAGTCTGGTTAGGACTCCCTTGCTTTGTTTAACACTCCTTGCGATGTTTCAGAGAGTTATTAATAATTCATAATCCAATTAGATATGACAGTAATATTACAAGAATTTAATCACAGTAATGTGAGAACCGATCTTCCCGATGTAAAGCCGGGACACATTGTCAAAGTTTATCAAAAAATAGTTGAAAAAAAAGGAAAAGATAAAAATCTGGAAATAAAAGAAAGAATCCAGATCTTTGAAGGGCTTGTTATCGGTAGAAAAGGCGGGACTGGGATAAACGCGACAATCACGGTTCGTAAAATTTCAGACGGAATAGGAGTTGAGAGGGTTTTTCCTCTTAGCGCTCCGACCATAGAAAAAATAGAGCTTGTTAAAATAGTAAAAACAAGACGCGCTAAGCTGAATTATATGAGAGATCGTATTGGAAAAGCGACAAGACCGAAAGGGGAAATCATTAAGCAAGAAAATGACAAGCAAAATAAATCTGATAAAAAAACAGACGAGAGAGTGGCGAAAGAAGTGACAGGAGAAGAGAAGAATAAGAATAAGAATAAGAATAAGAACGAAGAAGTAAAAGAAACAGAAAAGAAGGAAGAGGCGGTTAAAAATGAAAAAAAAGAAGATAAAGAAATAAAAAAGCAGGAAACAGTCAAGGAAGATAAAGAAGAAAAAAAATAGAAAATATTCGCTGGTTCGCAGTTGTGCTGCGAACCAAATTGCACTAGCAATTGTTTTATCTAATATCTGTTGTTAGTGCATTAAGATTTCAAATACAATTTGGAACCAGCGAATATTTGAAAACTGACTACTATCTCCAACCATCCCAGAAATTCCCCTAACCTTCTTTTGTAAAGAGAGGACTTCTTGTCTAAGGAGGAGAACAAATTGTATTTCGTGATTCAAGCTAATTATTTTTTACAGAAACTATGGATATAAAACATATCTCTACAATGATAGAAGGGCTAAACTTATATTTGAATAAAGTCGTCTCTGACGAGAGGGGAAGTTATTGCGATATGGCGCCGGGAGGAACGGATAATCCGCTTTACGCTGATGGCATAAAACACATTCACGCTTCAGTCGCCACAAAAAAGTTTGTGCCGAGAGGCGGGCATTATCATTATAAATTAAAGGAAAACTTTTTTACTTTAAGCGGCACTGCTCTCTGGTATTTTTATGATTTTGACGAGAATTCGCCAACTTTTGGAAAAGGATATGCCGTGATTTTAGGGTATGACAAACTGGGAATAGATGTTGGAATTCCCGAATATACAATTGATAAGAATTCCGCGGCGCAAATTTCTATCGCGCCGGGGATCTATCATGTGTTTTGGCCGTTGACGGATACTGAAACAGTTGTGGCGGGAACAGGATCGCTTGACTATGATCCAGGGGATTATAACAGAACAAAAATTGAGGATGTTCCCGGAGCAATTGAAATTTTTGAAGAAGTGAAAGACAAAATTTTAGAATATGAAAAGGAGAATATTTCAGATGTTGCGTCTGAAACAGTCGCGCTAAAAAATGACGCAAAGCCGACACGGAAGATCAAAGCAATAATTCCTGCCGCGAAAAGCAATCAGCAGCGACCATTCTCGCATACGATTAATAAACATCTAATCCCGTTGGGCGGAAAGCCGATGATCTTTTATCCTATTGAAAATCTGGCGTCTTCCGGGATCAGTGAAGTGGCTATTATAATAAGCGAGGGCGATGAACTTTTCAAACAGGTTGTCGGAGACGGTTCAAGATGGGGAATTAAAATAGATTATATAATCCAGCGGGAAATCTCCGGACTTGGAAACGCGATGCTGTCGGCGCGCGATTATGTGAATAACGAACCGTTTATTTTGTATCTCGGAGACAATATTATAAAATATAATATAGCGGATCTCGTTAATAAATATTTTGAAGAAAATTTAAACGCTCTACTGACGCTTTCCAAAATTGAATGTCCGCAGAGATTTGGCGTTCCCGAAATAGAGAATGGAAAGATTATTAGGGTGGAAGAAAGACCGATGCATCCGAAAAGCGATTTTGCCGTGGCAGGTGTTTATATTTATGACAGCAACGCTTTTCACGCGATGGAATCAATTGGACTGAGCGACAGAGGTCAGTATGAAATTTCGGATATTCATAATTATTATATAAACAGCGATTTGAAGCTAAACTATCAAGAAGTTGGCGAGTGGTGGAAAGATCGCGGAAAACCGGAAGACTTGCTGGAAGGAAATAAATTTGTCTTGCAGAATTGCATTTTTGGAGAAAGCGGCGAAAAATATATTGAAGGAGAGATTGTTGATAAAGCTAGAATTGAAGGAAATGTAAAAATTGGCGAAGGGACAAAAATAGCCGGCAAAACGCTTATCAGCGGTCCGGTCGTTATTGGAAAAGGATGCTTGATCAAGGATTCGTATGTGGGTCCCTATACTTCCATTGGAAATGTTTCCGAGTTAAACGGTGTTGAAGTTGAGCGTTCTTTGATAATGAATAATGTCAATATCTATACCAACGAAAAGATCGTGAATAGTGTTATTGGCAGAAATTCATTGATTCTTTCTGGCGAAGAAAATCTGCCGAGAGGAAAAAAATTGGTTATTGGCGAAAACTCAGCAATCGGGTGGTAGATTTTTCTTGGTTGTTATTTTGAATTTATAGATGTCATTCTGAACTTGTTTCAGAATCTTCGTTCTATTAAGTATAATCTACCCCATTTACAGCAGCGCTGAGAATTATATTACGATTATTGTGTTTTCAATTTAATAAAGTATTTAGTATTTCATAGGTTTGCTTAATGTAGCAGAGGACAGATTCTGAAACAAGTTCAGAATGACACTCTCTTTGCGTTCGCTCCGGTTTCCCAACTGGAGTTTTTTGCGTAAGAAAGTTTCAAGATCGGAGTCCTGACGAAAGTCAGGCAGTGAAATATTTCTGCCTAGCCGGAGTCTTTCAACAGAGGACTCCGGCAGATTGACGGAGCGACAAAAGCGAGTAAGTTCTAAAATTAACGCTTCGTAATATTTTACCCTTGCTCTCGCAAGGACTCCGATTTTCGTTTTTGCGAGAATTGTTATCACGATTTACAAAAGCAGACCATAAAAAAACAGCATGGAAGGCGTTGCGATCCATGCTTAATGTGTTTAAAGGTAGTTCACGCAGACTATAAACACGATAATTGCCATGAGAATTATTACCCAGTGGAATATCTCATCTGCAATCTTTTTTATAGCTGTTGTATCTATTACCCCTATTTTTATTCCTGTTTTTGCTAGCAGCTCTGTTATTACTGCTGTACTCTCTATTTTTCTTTCCCTGAGAAATTCGCGTATTCTTAGGAAAACAATCAAAAGAATAAAGAGAGAGAAAATCAATATCAATATATTCATCTCATCCTCCTATTTCTTTTTTCCTAGAAGTTTCTTTGTAGCTTCTTTCATTATCAATGTTCTTTCCGCTTGATTTAATGTCTTCCAAATTGATCTGAGTTCTTCTGGAACATTTTTTCCTAGAGCAGCAAAGTCCTTTTCTTTAATATTCCCTCTAAACACATCTGGTATTTCGGCAAAGATTGTACTTGATTCTCCTTTGGCCATTTCTTCGTACATGAGGACAACAGCCATTTCAGGATTCTTTGCCATAGCAGCAAGCTTTAATTCTCTTGCCTTAGCATTTCCTTCTCCTTCTTTGACAAGCTTTATCTTCTCAAGTTCAGCTTTGATTTTTCCAGCTTGCTTTTCAAAAGAGGCTTCTTGCTTTGCAGTAATTAGCGCCTCTAATTGTAGTGGAAGTTCTACTGACTCATTCTCAATATTAAAATCGGTAATTCCAGATTTGACCATTGGTCCTCTCTTATTGCTTTCTACTTCCTTGTGCAAAGCATCCACATACTTTTCCTCGCTCGTTCGAACTCTTAGCCATGAAAATCTTCCAGCCACTCTTCTAACCGTCGCAGCTAAGCTAGGTTTAAAGAATTTATGGAGTTTTTCTAAGTCGTGTGGATTAGGTGCTTTCCTGTATGCTTTGCATAATCCCTCAGGAGTATCAGGCCAAAAGAAATAAAGAACAGCGTTTACTCCAATCTCGGCTTCTGAATACACTTCCTTTTCTCCGTCAATAGTTATGGTCTCTTTGGCAGTTATAACCTTCTGCTCAGGAATATCAATTATTACCTGTTCAGTATCAAACAGATAAAACCATTGGAACAAAAACCATCGCCAATAAAGACCTCCTGTGTACATATATTTCTCGTCTGGTGTCCACAAGGTTATCTTTATTCCTTTTTTTTCCGGGCTAATATTCTTTAGACATGCGGCGCTATAAACAATTATCGCTATCCATAAAAAGAATGCCAGCAAAACTTGATTCGCTAGCAACATTATAAAAGAAATGATAACTATCCCAACCACTCCTAAGAAAATGTTCAGCAAAAGATTGGGATCATCCTTTAGTGGTGGTTTTACAGGTCCATATTCTATCTTCTCTTTGCCCCATATATTCGGTCCTATTACCTTTTCTTTCTTTTCTACCATAGTGTTGTTCAC
>CAZBCK010000042.1:0-8796 GCA_964490635.1 uncultured Candidatus Saccharibacteria bacterium
GTACGGAAAAATGAATAGGACTTCCTCATTCTTGCCTCGCTGGAGAAAGTAAGGAATCCTAACAAATATTGCCTATTTAAAAATATTATGATAGTATTTAGCCACTGAGACGATCTTTAACAATTTAATTAACAAAAGAAAGGAGGTGAAAAATAAATGCAAGAAAATGAAATTGACGTAACAAATGTTCAAGAAAAAGGATTGGTTAGAAAAATAAAAGATTGGAGTTATGAAAATTGGCAAACTATCTTAATAATTCTAATCGTGCTAATTGTCGGAGTAAGCGCGTATAATTATAATCAACAGGGAGAAAACACTGCTGATAATTCCAAGGTTGCTTTACTAGACAATGAATCAGAAGATAATATAGAAGATAACAATAGCAACGAAAAGGATGTTTCCGATGAGCAAAATGAGAGTAGCATTGAAAGTAGTATTGAATCAAACATTGTAAGCAATGATCAGGAAGCGGAAATAGAAAATACTGACGAGAAAAAAGCTGAAAGCGAAGACAATAAAACAAAACCTGCCAGTGATAAAAATGAAGAGTTGAAGAACAACAATGAAAAAAAAGAGAAGGAAAAGGAAACAGTGATTTCTTCAGATTCAAGTACTTCAGGAAAAACATATACCGTAACAGCAAAATCAGGAGATGGAATTACACACTTGGCAAGACACGCTCTGGAGAAATATCTGGAGGATATAAACGGCGGATCTAATCTGACCAAAGAACATAGAATATATATAGAAGATTTTCTTCAAAATAAAATCGGAAATCAAAAACTGGAAATAGGAGATCAAGAAACTTTTTCAGAAAATTTGATACAAGAGGCAATTTCAAACGCAAGAAATTTATCGCCAAAATCGCTTGAAAATCTCAGCAGATACACAAAAAACATCAAATAATAATAGATCTGAATAAAAAAACGCTTATTATAATGATTTAAACGCATTTATACTTATAAATTAAAACAACATTAAAAACAAAAAAGTTTCTATATAAGAGAAGAGACTCGGAAAAATCATCCGAGTTTCTTTTTATATTAAGCATCTTTGCTCCTTACCATATTCCACAAAAAGTTTCAGTGAACTAAGTCTATCTATCATATTCTTTACAATAGCTTCTAATTTTCTCAATCTCTGTCAAAATGCTTTTTTTAGCTTTTTCATCCAAACCGTTCTGAGTTTTATATTCTCCAACCAGCTTTTTTGCCCTGTCTATAATTCCTTCAGCTATAAACAAACTATTTTTCAATTTTCTGTCGTTGATTTTTTCCAATGGTTCCAAACACTCAATTATTTCAAATCTCGTTTCATCGTTCTCTATTTTTTCAACTCCTTTCTTAAGATCCGCAAGCAATTCTTTAAATTCGTCCAGATTTTCTTTTTTTCAGCGCAATTAGGATCTTTAAAAGGCACTATTTTAAAGCCATTTCCAAGATCTTCCATAGTTAAATAATTAATGAATCACATACTTAATTCCTTTTCATACAAATCAGCATAAAGCATTACCCGATCGGGATAAAATAAGAATTTCCTCCAATTTCTGCCAGCAAAATATAGTCCGGCCGCTTTATATTCAGCGTCAGGATTTCTTTCAGTTACACCCGGAACCTTAGAAACTTTAACCGCCATCGCGGCAATAGCATCGGTCAGATCCCACGGATCAGGAGGATAATTACCCGTAATTTCTGAAACTTCATTTTGATAAACACGCCAAGTCGTTGGTATCATTTGCGCAGGACCCATCGCACCACCCCAACCGCGATAACTTCTTGGTCTTTTACTAACTGGCATTTCATTCGGATCATAGCCAAGCTCAGCTGTAATTGCTTCAAAGGTAGCTCGCTGGCGCGGTGGCATATCAACCTGATAAGTTCCTCCTCCAACATTCGTTCCCAAGCTTGACTCTTTTTTCAAAATAGCAAGCAGATACGCCGGTCTGACGCCGGTCATAGACCCAATATATTGTGCCGCGGAAATCGCATCGTCAAATTTTATTTTTGTACCCAAACTTTGCAAATCCATCAACTGTGCTTTCAGAGCCGGCAAAATTTGCTTATTCTCTTCAAGAATCTGTTGAAACTTTTTTTCTTCCCCTTTTGTCTCTTCAAGAATTTGTTTTTTTTGAACTTTTAATTCGTCCAGTGATTCGTTCTGCTGATATCTCATTTGAATCAGTTGCGATTGCTCTTCTTGTTGTTCTCCCAATTCCACTCCTCTTAGTTCAAGCTCTTCCTTTTCCGTTTTTAAACTAACTATTGTTTTAAATATTTTATTTTCTATGGATTTTGCCGCGTTAACTTCATTAAAAAAATCAGACATATTATTTCTGGTCATCAGAACTTCCAGCAAAGAATCCTGCTCATAAGAATATAAAGTTTTGATCATATTCTTTAGCATCCTTTTGTCCTTTTCCACTTTCTCTTCGCTTTCCACTATTTTATTCTCAATATCTTCCACTTCCAATTCAGCTGCTTCTAGGGCAAGCTTTGTCTCTTTTATTTCAAGTTCGTTCTTGCCTATTCTGCTTTGGTAAATAGACATTTCCCTATTCAATGTTCTTACTTCTTTTTGCTTTGCTTTAATTTCCGCATTATATCCATCTATTTTGCCCTGCACCTGTTTTATTTCTTCTCTTTTTTGACTAATTAAATTTTGCGTTTCTTCTACGCTTATTTCTTCTTTATTCTCCGGATTGTCATCAGATGACCTAACTGTTTCCAAAGAGATCAAAGAAAAAAACAACAGAAAGAAAACAACAAAACCGCAAAGCAAAACCGCTTTACGGCTGTTTATAGAAAAGTTATTCATATCTTTGCATTCTAAATTCATAGAATGGTTTAATTTTTATTTTTGCTTCTTGTTTTCTTTTTTACCACCCCCTGATTTTTCTTTTTCGTCTTTCTTTTCTTCTCCTTCTTCTCCTTCTTCTTTCTTCTCTTCAGCACCCTCAACCTTCTCAATATTTTCTTCAACTTTTTCTTCAAGATCTTCTATTTCCTTTTCAGTTCTCTGAGGAATAACCGACACAACAACTTCTTCTTCATCGGCTAGAATTTCAACTTTGTCCGAAATCTTTAATTCTTTTATTCTTATCAAATCATCTATATTTTCCAGAACAGAGAGATCTATTTCAATATCATGAATAAGGTCTCCTGGCAAACACTTGATTTCAAGCATATCATGGTTTTTTATTAAAACGCCACCGCCACTCTTAACAGCTAGAGATTCCCCTATAAACTTAATTGGCACATTTGTAACTATTTCCTTGTCCATTCTAACACGATATAGATCAAAGTGAATTATATCGCCTGAAACAGGATCGGTTTGATGGTCATTTATTAAAATTTTACCAATTTCTTTGTCGTCAATCTTAAGATCAACCAACACGCTTTCACCAGCCTCTTTGAATATTCTGTCAAAATCTTTTTTATTGGTTTTCAGCATTTTGCTTCTGCCTTTGGGACCATAAACAACTCCAGGGACATATCTGTTTCTTCTTAATTCGTTTATTTTTTTCGCATCTCTTGACTGAGCAAGAATTTCCAGTGTTTTCATAATTAATATTTTATTAAATTCTTAATATTTTAACAACAGCAATTGATCACGATCAATTACTATAAATTACTATAAATTACTATCAGTTACAAAACTTGATCCTTATTTACTTTCCAAAAATTTGTGCATTTCCAAAACATCGTCATATTTAATAGAATTGCCATCAATTTTTCTGATATCATTTTCAACGATATCAGTTATTATACTAACAGATGATACTCCAAACGCTTCTGTCATAACTGCCACGATTACAGAACTTTTACACTGACTGCAATTGAGATAAAAAGTTATCATCCCGTCTTTTCTGTCAATTGTTTTTATATCTTTCTTGTCGTCGTATTTAAAACCGCACATCGGACAATTTGTTATTATTTTCAAACCGGTAAATGAATTTGATTTTGACATATTTTTATTTTAATTATTTTTTTATTACCTCGCGAAATGCGCGAAAGACCTATTTGCTTCAGCCATCTTTTGAACATCGTCTCTTTTCTTTAAAGCGTTCCCGGAACTGTTCGTTATATTCATAAATTCATCGGCAAGCTTCTCCGCCATTGGTTTTCCTTTTTTCTCTTTAGCGGCAGTTATTATCCATCTAAAAGCAAGTTGTATTCTTCTGTCCCCTCTAACTTCCATCGGCACCTGATAAGTCGCGCCTCCGACTCTTTTTGATTTAACTTCCAGAATAGGAGCTACTTTGCTTACCGCTGAATCAAAAACTTCAGAAGGGTCTTCATTTGTCTTCTTTTTGATAATCTCAAGAGAATCATAAACAACCCTAGTCGCTACAGATTTCTTGCCATCTTCCATTATATAATTTATAAATCTGGCAATGGTCGCATTGTTATACTTAAAATCCGGTTTTATGCCCCTGTCAATTTTTTTCTTTCTTCGTCCCATAGTTTAATGTTTTTAAAATTTAAGTGAAAAAGAGCTGTCATTCCCGCCCCTGTCTGCACAGGGATAAACTCCAGCGGGAATCCATTGCTACGATTTACTTTATGAAAAAAACAAGTACTGAATGGTAAAATAAATCATAATAGTGGATTCCTGCCTCCGCAGGAATAACAATGCGCAAGCGTATTTCTACTTCGCTCTCTTCGTTCCATATTTACTTCTTTCTTGTTTTCTTCCTTCAACCCCGCCAGTATCTAAAACCCCGCGGACTATGTGATACCTAACACCAGGCAGATCTTTTACTCTCCCACCGCGAATTACTACGACGGAATGTTCTTGCAAAGTGTGTCCAATCCCGGGAATATATGCCGTAACTTCAATTCCGTTCGTCAAACGAACTCTGGCGATCTTACGCAAAGCTGAATTCGGTTTTTTGGGAGTCATTGTCGCAACTTTAACACAGACCCCGCGCTTGAACGGATTTCCTCTTTTTGCCATTGACGGTTTATTTTTAATATAATTAAAATTTCGCGAAAGAGCCGGTGTTTTTGATTTCTTCACTGATTTTTTTCTTGATTTTCTAACTAATTGTTGTATTGTTGGCATTTTAATTAAATTGTTAAATTGTTAAATTGTTGATATTCAAATTCCTTAGCGATAAATTAAGCTTCGCGCATTTATTCTCTCCCTGATAAGGGGGAATTAGAGAGGATTTTGAATACGGGTAGAATTATAACTGCAAAAGAAAAGTTAGAAGACGCTTCAATCCTTTGTTTTAAAAATTATAATTCTATGTTTTTTCCTTAAATCTCTCCCAGCCTCCCCTTATCAGGGGAGGAACGCATATTAAAATTTCTTAACAATAAATTACTATGAGTTACAATAGGTTGCTACAAATTATTACTTCCCTTATAAATAAAGACTACCAAAAGTTTAATAATATGTCAAGAAAAAAGCAAGAGTCATATTTAAAGTCACAGAACTTCCTCGCTCCTGCCTCGCTGGAGTCTCTCAACAGAGGACTCCGTCAAATTGCGCAGTTTCTCTGTAGGGAACAGGCATACCTGTTCCCTACAGAGAAACTGCAACGGGGTAGAAAAAGTGAGGAAGTCCCAAATCATAGTATTTACAAATCTTAATAATTTGATATACTGTTAATATAAGATCGCATTTTAAAAAATAAAAATAAAAAATATGGAAGAATCAAAACAAAACAAGATAGCGCTTTTACGCCAGATGATTGAAAATGCCGACAGAAATATAGCGGCGGCAAAACAAATTTTATCCCAGCTTGACGGCGGCGCGAAAAAACCGCAAACCAAACCAATAGCAAGCCAGATAATTGAAGGAGTTTTTGACGGCGAGAAAATGATTGGGATGGACAGTAAAAAATATCCTATTCCAGTAAATTACGCAAGTAAATCAAAACTTGTTGAAGGTGATTTATTAAAACTTACCATCACAGACGACGGATCATTTTTATTCAAACAGATTAGTCCCATTGAAAGAAGAACAATAATCGGAACCGTGATCAAAGACAGCAACGGAAAATATTATGTTTACTCCGAAGAAAGAAAATACAAAGTTCTTTTGGCGTCTTTGACATATTTCAAAGCCAAAGAAGGAGATGAAGTAACATTAATAGTCCCGAAAGAAAAAATGAGTGAATGGGGCGCAATTGAAGCGGTGATCGGAACTTCGGAAGGTAATATTGAGAATTTAGACGACAGCGCGGAAGAGAAAAACAGTGAAGAAGAAAATGATGATATTACGAAAAACATCAGCGAGGAAAATAAGAACAAAGAAACAATGCTAGAAAATGAATGGATGCCGGATATTGAAGAAATAAAAAAAGAAGTGCGGGATGATGAAAATGAAGAGAGAGGCATTCTGGATGATTTGATCAAAGGGAATTAGTAAATCAGCAAATTATTTACTAGCTTTAAAAATATGTTAGAAACTTTCAAAAAGGTTAGCGGTCTGGCAATTTGCAGCTTTCTTTCTGCTTTGTCGGTTTTGAGAGTAATAATAGATCCGGACAACTTAAATATTTTACTCGCCATATCACCGACTCTCGCTATAATATTAGGCATACTGGCCATTATTAGCATTGGTTTTAAATATGCTACAACAAAAAAGTTTGACAGATACATGAAGATAGGAATCGTTCTGTCAATACTGGGAATTTTAACCGGAGCGTTTTTAGGTCTTTTTTTGTGTTAGCTTTTTTTGGACAACCACAGTAATTTAGATCGATCGTGATAATAAATATTAGGACTTACGCGATCCAGAGGTTCAACCTCTCTACGCTTATTTAGTTCTATGATTTATCTATATTATATATCAAAAAATAATTTAAAATAAAAAAGGCGTAGAGAGGTTGAACCTCTGGAAATAGTCCCTTGAAGCAACAAACGCGTAAATCCTAAAAATATTAGAACACTATGTCAAAAGTTCTCTATAGAAAATATCGACCGACAAGTTTTTCAGAAGTTGTCGGACAGGAGCATGTCGTTAAAACTCTGAAGAATGCAATTAAGCGGGGAAAGATTGCCCACGCTTATTTGTTCTCCGGACCGAGAGGAATCGGCAAAACAACAATTGCGAGAATCTTGGCAAAGGCGGCAAACTGTAAGAATATCAAAGACGGAGAACCGTGCAATAAGTGCGACATCTGCGCGAATATAAACCAAAACAAATTTCTGGATCTTGTGGAAATTGACGCGGCGACACACACTCAAGTTGATAAAATCAGAGACATTATTGAAAAAATAAATTTTTCTCCAGCAGTCGGAAAATATAAAGTATATATAATTGACGAAGTCCATATGCTCAGCAAAGGCGCTTTTAATGCTCTTTTGAAAACATTGGAAGAGCCACCAAAACATGCGATCTTCATTCTGGCAACTACGGAAATCCACAAAATTCCCGCAACGATAATTTCACGATGTCAGCGATTTGATTTTCGCCGTATTAAAGTTTCTGAGATCAAAAAACGGCTTGAGGGAATCGCGAAGCAAGAGAAAGTAGAAGTGGAAAAAAGCGTTTTTGATTTTATTGCAATAAATTCCAGCGGAGGGATGCGTGATAGCGAAAGTCTGTTTGGACAAATATTATCACTTGAAAATGACAAAATAACTTTGGAGGAAGTTCGAAAAATTCTCGCTTTGGCAGACATTTCAAAAACGACCGAATTAATTAAACTAATTACTGAAAAAAAATATAGCGAGGCAATCAGTTATATAAATGAGATAACCAACGACGGATATGATCTTGAACAATTTGCCGAGTCTGTTATAGAATATTGCCGAAAATTAATGCTTATAAAAATAAGTCCGGAAATAAAAAGTAATTTTTCCTTAGAGATAACCGATGAACAAATATCAGAATTGGAAAATGTTTCCGAGAGAATGACGATCGCGGAGATCATCAAAATAATTCGCGTGTTCATCCATGCCAGAGAAGAAATCAAATCATCAATAATCCCGCAGTTTCCTTTGGAACTTGCTATCGCAGAAATCAATATCTCTGATGATAATTCATTGACAAACAAAACAGATGTCGGCTATAATAGCAAAATTAAAGAACCGATCAAAAAGATCACCGACAAAGTCTCGCAATCAGTAAAACAATCGCAGGATTTTATTAAGAAAAGCGTTAGTTTTGGAAAAAAGAAAGGTGAAGACAGCAAGGAATTAAAGAAAGAGGTTTCCGATAATAAAAGCAATGTGGAAATAAATAACATAGAAACAGAGACAAAGACCGAC
The DNA here is from genome assembly GCA_964490635.1 of uncultured Candidatus Saccharibacteria bacterium. GTDB lineage: Bacteria > Patescibacteriota > Minisyncoccia > JAHIHE01 > JAGLIN01 > JAYEHC01. The sequence continues at coordinate 8,226 of CAZBCK010000042.1, forward strand.
GTTGCTGAAAAAAACAAGATTGAGCCAAATAGTGGCGACAATATTGACGGCATTGATCTAAATATTATTAAAGGCAACTGGCACAAAATTCTGGAAGAAATAAAACCGCACAATCATTCTTTAACCGTGTTCCTGAAAACTTGTTACCCGGTTGATGTAAATGGAAACAAAGTTACAATGTCATGTGAATATTCTTTTCACAAAGACAAGCTGAGCAGTATTGAAAATAAACTGATTATTGAAAAAGTCGCTTCCCAAGTTCTCGGATCAGAGATATTCACTAAGTTCATTACAAGCGATGAAGCCGAAAAACTTGGATATAAAATTGAAAAAGATAATTTCACCGGATCAAATAACAACAACGTTGAAAATGGTAGCAAGGAAGAAAGCAACGACGACATAGTGAATTCCGCGCTTGATATGTTTGGCGGGAAAATTGTTTAACATATAACTTATAACGCAATTTTATAGATAATAATGTTTTTCAGCCATAAATTCGTTACACGTTACACATTTTGTGTTACATGTTACACGCGATCGGGGATCGTCTAACGGTAGGACGACAGGTTTT
>CAZBCK010000043.1:0-8693 GCA_964490635.1 uncultured Candidatus Saccharibacteria bacterium
ATATGTCAAATAACAAAAAACTAAAACTTATCGTCATTCTCGGACCAACTGCTTCCGGAAAAACGGAACTGGCAGTTAAGCTTGCTCAAAAATTCAATGGCGAAATCGTCAACGCGGATTCAAGACAGATTTATAGAGAAATGGATATTGGAACAGGGAAAGTTGAAAGTCAAAAGTTTATAAAGTTAAAAGTTTATAAAGTTAAAAGTTCAATACATCTGATAAGCATCGTCAATCCCGACCAGCAATTTTCACTTACTCAGTACAAAAAACTAGCAATAAATAAAATTAAAGAGATTCAGAGGCGAAATAAAACTCCTTTTCTAGTCGGCGGGACGGGACTTTATATCAGTTCGGTTATTGATAATCTGGAAATTCCAAAAGCGCCGCCAGATGATAAAATTAGGAAGAGATTGGAAAAATTAAGCTCCGAAAAACTTTTTATAAAACTTAAAAAAACAGATTTAAAGTCCGCGAAAATTATCGGGGAAAATAACAAAAGAAAATTGATCAGAGCTCTGGAGGTTTATGAAATTACGGGCAAGTCATTTTCAGAACAGCAAACAAAAGGTGAACCTTTGTTTGATGTTTTGCAAATCGGCATAAAAACAGATCGTGAAAAACTATATAAAAAAATCGACCAGCGAGTGGACGAAATGATCAAAATGGGTTTAATTGAAGAAACAAAAAATCTAACTGGGAAATATTCCTTTGACTTGCCGGCTATGAGCGGAATTGGCTATCGGGAGATTGGATTATATTTGCAGAATAAAATCGTCTTGGAGGAAGCAATTCAAAAAATGAAGTTCCGCACTCACCAATACGCCAGAAGACAGATGACTTGGTTCAAAAAAGATAAGAGAATTGAATGGATTGAAAATTATAAAAAAGCGAAAAAACTGGTTGAGAAATTTCTTTGAACTACAAAACTCAGAACTCCACTGTCATTGCGAGCGGAGTGGAGCGATAGCGGAACGGAGCGCGGCAATCCCGTAACTACGCGCGAGGAATTTAAATACGGAATTGCGGAGTTTATCCCATGCTTGATACGAGATCGCCTTCTTGCAAACTGCGTTCACTCGGGCTCCTCGCAACGACAGTTTATAATTAAAGAAAGCCTTATCAATTAAAAATATTTTTACAAATATTTTGAACCTTATCAAAATTGTCTCCTTCCGGCAAAAGAATATACGAACCTTTATTATCTCGCGACGAATAAAGCAATCCGTCTTTTCCCGTGCTAAAAACCTTTCTTTTTATATTTGAAGTATCCATTCTTTTTGACATCACGACAAGTTCTTGAATCTCCCAAAGTTCCGCATCGGTTCTAACATGATTTCCGATAGAATTTAAAATTGATATTATTTTCACAGGATTGGACACGACCCCCAAGCTAAATGCTTTTTCTTTAACTGCCAGAAGAACTTGCTGTTGCCGTTTTGCCCTGTCAAAATCGTTTGAACTAAATCTTGCCCTGACAAAAAGCAATGCAGTATCTCCATCTACAACCTGTTTACCGGCAGGAAGCTCAATTATCCCTTCAGCAAATTGATTTGTTTCCGAGAATGGTTTGTTTAAAGTTATTGTAATCCCGCCAAGTGTGTCTATTATCTCCTTAAACGCTTCAAAATCAATACTTGCAGCATAATGAATATCAAGTCCCGTAACATTAGAAACCGTCTTTTTGCTATACTCTAAACCCTTCTTCCAATGTTTACCATCCTTTATTCCTAATGCGTATGCTTCATTTATTTTATTCTTGTGATCACTCTGTGGCATTTCAACATAAAGATCTCTTGGAACTGAAATCAATGCGACTTCCCCTGTCTGCGGTTTAACACTCATGATCATTATTGTGTCTGTCAAAAGTCCGCCATTCGGATCATTGGCCCCTCTGATCCCAAGCAACAAAAAATTTAATCTGTCCAGTTTATTATTTTTCAATTGATCTATCACGGAACCCTCATCCCCTTCAACGGGAAGTATCTTAAAAAATTTATCACTAAGCGGCAACATCATTATAATACTTTTTACAACGGAATTTTGCTCTCCGGTAATTTCATCAAAAGTTGAACCCGTTTTGTAAATAAAATAGCCTCCGGAAACAATCATCATTAGAACAAACACTCCCAAAATAATTGCCATTTTTTTTAGCGGTAGTTTTTTTTTCTTCTTTTTTTCCCCTTGTTTAAAATCAGGAGGATCAATATCCTGATTCATTATTTTTTCCAAATCAAACCGTTTTTTGGGGGGATAATAGACCATAATAATATTTATAGATAACTCATTTTTTATACTCTATTCTTACATTTTTTTGACTTTATGTAAATAGGAGAATTATTAAATTACTGTATTGCTAAATTGTTGAATTATTAAATACAATTTGACCAATCAAACTTCTGATTTTTATTTTTCTGGCAAACCATTTAAAATCCGCCAAATATTCATTGAATCGGAAAGCTGATTTGCCGGCAAAGCGACAAAAAACAGAACTGAAAGAATAAATAATTTCAAAGAATCTAGTATGTTTAATTTCGCAAAACCTACAACGAACAAAACTAAGATCAAATAAGAAAACTCCTGCAGAATAAATCCGAGGATCAGAAACAGAACTATAAATATTTCTAAGAAAAAGACTGTTTTGAAAAAAGATTTTTGCATAAAACAATTTAACAATTTAACAATTTATTTATCGTCTCCCTTGCACATTTCTCCCAATTAAATTTCTTCACATTTTCAAACCCTTTCTCAATCATCTCTTCCCTTAAATTATCATCATTGAAAACTTTATCCATCGCTTCCGCAATTTCTTCAATATTGTTTGGATCAATTAATATTGCCGCATCCCCCGCCACTTCGGGCAATGAGGAAATATTTGAACAAACTACAGGCACTCCATAACTCATCGCTTCTAAGATTGGTAAACCAAATCCTTCATAAAAAGAAGGTAGAATAAACAACTTGGCTTTTTTATACAACTCGTTTTTTTCTTTTTCGGAAATATAATTTTTCAAAATAATTTCTTTTTTATACGGCGAAACTTCAATCGCTTTTTTTATTTCAGCAAAACCAAACCCAGCTTTTCCAGCTAGAATAAGCTCGACATTAGAATTCCCCTTTTGGAAAAGAGGGTTAGGGGGATTTCTAAAATTATTTTTAAATATCTCAAACGCTTTAATTAAATTTATTATATTCTTTCTCTTCTCTAACCTGCCAATAAATAAAATATTAAACTCGTCCTCCCTGACTTTATAGATTTTTGACTTTATATACTTTTGACTTTCCGCCCCATGATAAATAACTTTTATTTTGTCAGAATCAACTTTATAGAACTTAATCAGATCTTTCTTTGTATTTTCCGACGGCGTAATGATTTTACTTGCCAGCTTAATAGAAAATCTGGTATTTAGCTCTAAAATAAGTCTTTCCTTTAAAGAATAGCATTCCGGACAAAAACGATATTCCAATCCGTGAATAGTTACAACCGTTTTAGCTGGATGAATTTGCGGAACTGCGTAAGAAGGAACAAATAAAATATCAGGTTTGTTCATCATCATTTCAGACGCCAATCCAATCTGAGTCCAAAACCTATTTGTATAAATAATTTTTAATTGAAAATTATCAGGTAGGTCAAAATCTATTAGGTGATTTCCTCTTGCATATAAAAAAACTTGATGACGAGAAAGATCCATCATTGCAAAATTTTTAATCAACTGGTAAGAATATTCTTCTGTCCCAGTTCTTTTTTCCCCAAACGCCCGCGAAGCATCAATACCTATTTTCATTCTGAAGATGAATTATGAATCAAGAATAACGAATTGCAAAATACAATTTGTTCCCCTCCTTAAGCAAGGAGGGGCTAGGGGAGGTTTTGAAATGTTAGCTATTATTTCTAACCATCCCTGACCTCTCCTTATCTAAGGAGGGGAAAATTAAGAGTTTCATAATTCAAAATAATTCTTGATTCTTGATTTATTCTCTCATTTTCTTGAAATCACGCTCCTTCTATACAAGTCAAGATTATCCAAAACCATCCCTGTCCCTTTGGCCACACACAATAAAGGATTGTCCGCAACGTAACATGGGACCCCCGTGGATTGCGAGATAAGTTTATCCAGATTCCGAAGAAGCGCGCCACCACCGCTTAAAACCATTCCTCTGTCAATCACATCTGAAGATAATTCCGGAGGAGTTTCTCTGAGAACATCTTTGACTCCTTTAATTATTTCTTGCAATTCATCCTGCATCGCTTCAACAATTTCATTGGAATTTATCTTAACTGTTTTGGGAAGTCCTGAAATTAGATCTCTTCCTCTTACTTCCAAAGATTTGTTATTTTCAACAATTGTCGCGCCGCCAATTTTTATTTTTATTTCTTCCGCGTTTCTGCTACCAATAGCAACTCCGTAAGTTTTTCTGATATAATCCGAAATAGCCTGATCCAGTTTATCACCGCCAACCCGAACTGAAGAAAAAGAAACAATTCCCCCTAATGAAATGATCGCGACTTCCGAGGTTCCGCCCCCTATATCAACAATCATATTTCCAAAAGGAGTGTTAATTGGAATTCCCGCACCTATCGCAGCAAGAATCGGCTCTTTAACAACATACGCCGCTTTTGCTCCCGCCTGCAAAGTAGCGTCAATAACCGCTCTTCTCTCAGTAGATGTAATTCCTGCCGGAACAGAAACAATGACTTCCGGTTTAAAAAACCTTACTTTCCCGCTTACTTTGTTGATAAAATACCTGATCATCGCTTCCGTAATTTTATAATCAGCAATCACTCCGTCTTTGACCGGACGACTCGCAGAAATATTTTCAGGGGTTTTCCCCAACATTTCTTTCGCCTCATTACCGACAGCCAAAATTTTATTATCGTCAAGCGAGACAGCAACAACAGAAGGTTCATTAACAACAACACCTTTTTGCGGTATAAATACTAAAATATTAGCAGTGCCCAAATCTATTCCTATTTTCTTTACAAACATAAATTCCGTTTAGATTTAACTGTTTTTATTCTATCTTATCTGGCTTAATTGTCAATCGGGGCTAGATCTGTTAAAATAAAACTAAAGAGTCACTGGAGCCCTAACAAAAGTCAGGATGAGAAACAAAATAACTCTGCCTGATTTTCGTCAGGATTTCAATTCTTTAAAATTAACAAAATAAATGAAAAAAAATAATCTGATTATTTTCGCGGGTGGTTTGCTTGTTATTTTTGCCGTAATAATATTTATTATCGCAAAAAGTGAAAACACGCCTACTGGCGAGACAGACAAAAAAATAAATGTCATAGTTTCTATTTTGCCGCAAATTGATTTTGTGGAAAATATTGGAGGAGATAGAGTTAGCGTTTCGGCAATGATCCCACCGGGGTTTAGCCCAGCAACTTATAATCCGGACATAGAACAGCTAAAAAAAATAAGTCGGGCTAACTTATATATTAAAATTGGTCATATCCCTTTTGAAAAAACACAGATGAAAAAACTGGAGGATCTGAATTCTAAAATGAAAATTGTAGATTCTTCAAAGGGAATTGAGATTTATGAGGGTGATCCGCATATTTGGATGTCGCCGAGATTAACGAAAATACAAGTGGAAAATATTTGCAACGCTTTAGTGGAAATAGATCCTGAAAATAAAGATTTTTATAAGAAGAATAAAAATAAGTATTTGGCAAAACTGGATAATTTGGACATTGAACTGCAAAACGCTTTTTCGGAAATGCAGGATAAAAAGATTCTGGTTTTTCATCCGGCGTTCGGATATCTGGCAAGAGATTATGGCTTTGAACAAATTGCCATTGAAATAGAAGGCAAAGAACCCAGCGCGGAGAATTTGGCAAAAATTATTGATACGGCAAAAAAAGAAAATATAAAAACAATTTTTGTCCAAAAGCAATTCAGTCAAAAAAGCGCCGAGGCGATTGCTCGGCAAATTGATGGTAGCGTCGTTCCGCTTGATCCACTGGCGAGGGATTATGCTGAGAATTTGAGAAGGATTGGGGAGAAAATGGGAAGATAAAAATTTTTCATTATTTACAAGTGTCAGAAAATTTACTAATAAAACAATACTGGCAAACAACTCAAACAATTCTTTTGTTTTTGTCATCCCGAGCGACGATAGAAGCCGAGGGATCCCTCTCGGTCACATCAAAGATAATATTTAGATTATCCCTTCTTAGAGCGATTCCTCCATTCCGTTCATTCGCACCTCATTCGCTCCAGTCGGAATGACAATTTTTTGTAAGCATAAGTACTACTTTTAATAATTATTATAAACGATGAAAGAAAATATTTACATACGAGTTATTAAATTTGGAATAGAACATCCAGAAGGATTTAATTATGAGAAAATTATAAATGATAAACAACTAGAATTAAATGATTGGGAGAAAAATATAGTTGATAAATATTTAGACAGAGCTTTTAAAAATGAACAATCACTTACTATTAATAGTAACTATCCCAATTTGGAAACATTATTTTTAGTCGTTGAGAAAACAACAGATTATAAAGATGATAAAACTAAATTTATAATTAATTTGGATTCGCAATTTAAATATATTGATTATCTTGAATTAAAAGAAGTCAGAGAAACAGCCAGTAGAGCACATAAAATTGCCATGGGTGCTATTATAATATCGGTAATATCAATTATTATTATCCAAACAGTAAAAATTGATCAACAGCAATATAATGAAATTAAAAGTTTAATAACGAATAGAAGTAATATGGTAAAATAAGTGGTAGCAGTGGATTCCCGCCTCCGCGGGAATGACAAATTAGATATGTGTATTAAGTATAAAAATGTGTTAAGCCTAAAGTTAAATGTAAATATGCCCAATCCAATCATCAAAATCAAAAACCTTTCTTTTGCTTATCAGCGAGAAAATAACATCCTGGAAAATGTAAATCTGGAAGTTTTTAGTGATGATTTTTTAGGAATTATCGGACCGAATGGTGGAGGAAAAACAACATTGCTAAAAATAATTTTGGGGCTTTTAAAACCTGATAAAGGATCCGTTTTTGTTTTTAATAAAAAACCAAAGGAAGCCAGAAATCTAATTGGCTATGTTCCGCAATTTTCGGAAATTGATTTAGACTGCCCGGTGAGCATTCTGGATATTGTTTTAATGGGAATATTGAACCGAAAAAAAATATTTCAGAAATATAATGATGAAGATTTTAAACTGGCGAAAGAAGCGCTGGATTTTGTTGACTTGCAGAATTTAAAAGATCGGCAAATCGGAGAACTTTCCGGCGGGCAGAGACAAAGAATTTATATCGCTCGCGCTTTGATCAGAAAACCGAAACTACTTATTCTGGATGAACCAACTGCCAGCATTGACGAGAAATCAGAAAGGGAATTTTGGGAATTATTACAGACAATAAACAGAAACACCGCAATTATCATTGTTTCTCATGACATCGGAGTTATTTTCAAAAATGTCAACAAAATCGCCTGTCTAAACAAACAACTCTACTGCCACGGCGCAGACGAAGAAATCACTCAAGATATTTTAGACAAAACTTATAAATGCGATATTGAATTATTGGGGCACGGACTGCCGCATCGAGTTTTGAAAAAACATTAAATGTCGTAGAAACAAGGCAGTACCTCGTCTCTACATCGATAAAATACATTATGGAAATCCTCACTTACAACTTCTTCCAAAACGCTTTAATAATTGGTATTCTTGCCAGCATCGCTTGCGGGATTATCGGACCTTTTGTAGTGGCAAAAAGAATTTCGTTTCTGAGCGGAAGTATTGCTCATTCTTCTTTTGGCGGAATTGGGCTGGCTTATTTTTTGGGTTTTAATCCCCTGATCGGCGCAGCTGTTTTCAGTATTTTATCAGCTCTGGGCATTGGCATTGTTAGCGAAAAATTTAAGAAAAATGAGGATGCGGTAATCGGCGCGATGTGGTCGCTGGGAATGGCGATCGGACTGGTGTTTATTTATCTCACACCTGGCTACAGCGCGGATTTATTCAGTTATTTATTTGGCAATATTCTAATGACCGGTTCCGCTGACATAATCTTGGCAATTATTTTAAATATCGTCATTGTTATTAGCGTTCTCGCTTTTTATCGCTGGTTTACAGCAATTATTTTTGATAAGCAATTTTCCGAAGTAATTAATATCGCCGTCTTTCCGATTTATTTATTTCTGCTCTGTCTGGTCGCCCTAACAATTGTAATTCTAATCAGAATTGTCGGAGTAATTTTAGTTATTGCTTTGCTTACCCTGCCTGCCGCTACCGCCCAAACATTCAATAAAAGCTTCCGGAAAATAATTTTTTGGTCAATCCTTTTCGGTTGTTTATTCACCACCGCAGGAATATTTTTGTCTTATTATCTGAATTTGCCCTCCGGTCCAATGATTATTTTCACAGCGGTTTTTGTTTACACGGGATTTTTAATAATTGGTAAACGATCTATTTTAAGAAAGTAATATCGGTTAATTTTATACTAACAGAATTTCCTCACTTTTTATCATCCCGAAGCGAGGGATCTAAGGACATAGCAAACGCTATGAGCAATAAAAATATAATAAGCCGTAAATAACCACACTCTTAGATCCCTCAGTCGCTATCGCTCCTTCGGGATGACAGGTTAAAGTGAGAAAGTCCTGATCAATTCCAACCAAACTAAAAAACCGTATTATCCAAAGTGATAACACGGTTTTTT
>CAZBCK010000044.1:0-8328 GCA_964490635.1 uncultured Candidatus Saccharibacteria bacterium
GTCAGGAAGAAATTTCAATAAAATTGTTTTTAAAAATATTTTGCGATATTTCATCTTTGCTTTCGCAAGGACTCCAATGTTTTGTTTTATATTGCGGGAACTGTTTTGTAAACAGTTTCAAAATGTTTCCCAAGCAAATAATATTATTGAGGCTTAAAAACAAAAGAAATGAGTTACAAACTCGTTCCCGCGATAAATAACTTAACTATAAATATGAGCTTCAAAAAAATTATCAATCAATTGCCAGTTACTTTGCCGATTTCTTTGCTTGCATTTTTGTTTAGCGATTTAATGATGGAAAATGTAGTTGGCGGTTTCAGTTTGTCATTGGGATTACCTCTTCCGTATTGGTGCTGTGTTTTTATGCCAGATTTAACATCAAGCGGTGATGGTAGTTATTTCAGTCCATTATTTTTAGCAATAGATGTAATTCTATTTATTTTAATAACAGATTTGATTTACAATTCATTTGGCAAGAAGAAGATTAATATTAAGAAACTAAACAAATTGCCATTATTCATATTAGCGATGTTTAATATTTTTGTTCTATATTACTTTTTTAAACATGTAATATCTATTAGTCTTATGCCAATTTGTTGACAATATAGAGCTAGGCGATTATGTGTTTGGATTTATATCAGTGCGGGAATGACAATTAAAAAATAACCAAATTTAAATAATAAACTAATTAAAACTTGCTGATTTATAAACAGTTAGATTGAAATATTGTTATGAAAACAATATTGGTCTAGAGTTTGTAAATCAGTAAATAAGAAAGGTACAAAAAAATGGAAGTGAAAACATTTAAGAAAGATTTTGCGGGGAGGGAGCTGATTATAGAAACAGGCAAGATGGCAAATCAGGCGAATGGATCGGTGACGGTTCAATATGGCGACACTGTAGTTTTGGCGACGGCTGTAATGAGCGACAATGTTCGGGAGGGGATTAACTATTTTCCGCTGATGGTTGATTACGAAGAGCGACTTTACGCGGCGGGAAAAATTAAGGGAAGCAGATTTATCAAGAGAGAGGGTCGTCCGACAGACGAAGCGATTTTGTCGGGACGAATGGTGGACAGGACGATTAGACCATTATTCAATGGCAGAATTAGAAACGACATTCAGGTTGTTTTGACGATTTTATCCGTGGATCAAGAGAATGATCCGGATATTTGTTCTTTGATTGGCGCTTCTTTGGCGTTGGCAATTTCCGATATTCCTTGGGACGGACCGATTGGTGCGGTGCGAGTTGCCAAAGTGGATGGAGAGCTTATCGTTAATCCAACTTATGAGCAGAGAGATCAAAGTTCATTTGATGTTATTATTGCCGGGAAAGACGATCAAATAAATATGATTGAAGGCGGAGGAAACGAGGTTGCGGAAGATGAGGTTTTGGAAAAAATTAAATTTTCGCAGAAATGCGTTAAGGAAGTAATTGATTTCCAAAAAGAAATAATTACGGAAATTGGTAAAGAAAAGAGAGAAGCGAAAAAGATTGAAGCGGACAAAGAAACAGAAGATGCGATGAGAAAGTTTTTAGCGGATAGATTAAGCAAGGTAGTTTTCGCGGAGAATAAAGACGAGAAACAGAAAGAAAGTAAACAGCTTAGAGAAGACTTGCATAAATTTATAGAAGAAAAATTCGGTGATGATAAAACATTGAAATACATTGCGGATTTGGTGACAGACGAAGAAATAGACGCTTTGGTTCATAAGGCGATTTTAGAAGAAAGCAAGCGACCGGACAAAAGGGGTATTGGAGAACTCAGAAAAATCAGCGCGCAGGTCGGGCTGCTTCCAAGAACGCATGGCTCGGGATTATTCAATAGGGGAGAAACGCAAGCTTTAACCGTAGCGACATTAGGTTCGCCCGGAGATGAGCAGACTTTGGATAGTATGGAGGAGGATGGCAAAAAAAGATTTATGCATCATTACACATTTCCGTCATTTTCAGTCGGAGAGACCGGACCGATGCGCGGACCGGGACGGAGGGAAATCGGCCATGGCGCTCTGGCGGAAAAAGCGTTGCAGCCATTGATTCCTAACGACAAAGAAAAATTTCCCTACACAATTCGTTTGGTCTCAGAAATTCTATCTTCAAACGGTTCGTCTTCAATGGCAAGTGTTTGTGGCAGTTCACTGGCATTGATGGACGCAGGAGTTTTTATTCCAAGACCGGCGGCGGGAATCGCGATGGGACTGATTTCTGACGATAGTGGTAACCATAAAATACTAACTGATATTCAGGGCTATGAAGATCATCACGGCGATATGGATTTTAAAGTTGCGGGAACGGAAAAAGGAATTACGGCAATGCAAATGGATGTGAAAGTAGCGGGAATAACTCTGGAAATAGTTGAAGAAGTTTTAACTAAAGCGAGAGAAGCGAGAATAAAAATCATTGAAACAATGAATAAGACGATTCCGGAATCGCGCGCCGAGCTTTCTCAGTATGCGCCGCGAATTACTACGATGAAAATAAATCCTGAAAAAATAAAAGATGTGATTGGTCCGGGCGGAAAAATGATCAATGAAATTATTGCGGAAACAGGTGTGGCGATAGATATTGAAGATGATGGATTAGTGATGATAACTTCCAAAGACGCGACAGAGGCGAAAAGGGCGGAAGATTGGATTAAAGATTTAACGAGAGAAGTCGTCGCGGGAGAAATTTTTCAGGGGAAAGTTGTTCGGATTATGGACTTCGGCGCTTTTGTGGAAGTACTTCCCGGACAAGACGGACTTGTTCATATCTCGGAACTTGCTCCGCATCGTATTGAAAAAGTTGAAGATGTTGTGAAGATCGGCGATGTCATCATGGTGAAAGTAAAAGAAATTGACAGTCAGGGCAGAATAAGTTTGACGCATAAAGGAGTATAGAAATTTAGTGTTAAACCAGGCTTTGGCGTTTTTTATAATCTCTTTTATTTCAAATATCTATAGCAATTAATTGCGACTTGTATTGATTTATAGTGACTTGTTGTTTTCTATAAATTAGATCTCTCGCGTAATTAATTTCGTGACGAAATTTTCAGATTTTGAGATATAATTTTCCAAAAATTTTTGAAGTTTAGTCTGAGGCAGAGACGTGATTAATCGTGTCTCTGCAAAATTTTTGGGGAATTTGACCAAAATCTGAAAATTGCAGTAGAATCAGTAGAAAATAATTGTGTAAGAGGTTTGTCGTAACCAGTCACTGATAATTACAATGAGTTGCCCGTAAAAAACAGGCGGTTTGTTAATTTGCCAAATATTACCATAAAAAGTGTCAAAGTTTAATCTTAAAATCATATGAGCAATAGTTCAAAAATTCAAACAATGAGCGATGATTTGGATGAATTGAAAAATAGTTCACAAGATTCTTCTCAACAAGCAGAGGCAAAAAAAGAAGAGCCAGCTAAAGAAAATCCAGTTAAAAAAGCTATTAGCGCGGACAATGCTACTAAACAAATGAAAGTTGTTGATAATGTAAGTGATGTTGCTAAGCAGGTGAATTCGGGAAAGTCTATAGTAGAGTCTGTGATAAATTCTATGGCAAATGGTGAAATGAGTGAAAAGAAACAAGAGGATAAAAACAAGAGTAAACCAGACACAATAAAAATAAAAAGGAAAGAAGGAGAAGGATTAGGATTAGGATTAGGAGATAAGGACATTAATGAATTACAAAGTCTTGTAAATAGAATCTCAGATACAATTCCGGAAAAAGAGCCCTCTTTAACATCGATTGGGAAAAAGGAAGTTTTTACTCAAGAGGAATTACCCAGTCCGAATATTGAACCACCAAATAAAGAAATGGAAGAAAGGATAAACAGAGAAATAGACGAAGAAATGGAAGAAAGGATAAACAGAGAAATAGACGAAGAAATGAAGAAAAAACTAAAAGAAGAAGCGAAAGAAGGAATAAAAGAAGATGCTAAGGAAAAAACGAGGATTACTATGATCTCAGATCCAAAAGCTGATAAAAATTCTGATGTTAACAAGGAAGAAAAAGAGATTCCAAAAAATGAAGATGCGGAAAAATTAAAAAGTCTTATCAATAGAATTTCTAAAACAGCAGAGAAAGAGTCCATAGAAAAAAGTATTACAGAAAAAAAGGAGGAATTTAAAAACATGAAAAAAAATAAAGCAGAGAAATTCGTAATTCCGGATAATGAAAAAGACGATGCTGTAAAAATGCCTCTGGCAGGAAAAATACAAAAAAAATCATTTTTAGCATCTTCTGGTATAAATGCAAAGAGTGTTATTGAAAAATCGCAAGAAGATGTTTCCGATCATAATAAAGCCGACAGTCCAAAAGAAAAATCATTTTGGAGTAATATTTCTGAGAAATTAAAAAAAAGCGATGATTCTAAAAAGATCAATGAAATTAAAACTGTCCAAAATAAAAATAAAAAAGTACTGGAAAATGAAATTAAGAAGAGTAGTAAAACTGGTATCTTGACTGAAAACAGTAGAAAAATAGAAAGAGCCGAAAACGAAGAAAACGAAGAAAACGAAGAAAACGAAGAAAACGAAGAAAAATTCAATTATCTGAAAGGTGATAAATATGTATCACCGGAGAATAGATTGATCCATGGAAAGCAGAAATTCTATAGTTCTGTTTCTAAAAGAGTAAAATTACGCAAAGATAAGGATGAAATGGAAGGGCTGAAAAGTGTTTCAGACATAAAGAAAAAACAAAAAATTCTTTCTCGTGAAGAAGAATATAAAAAACTTAAAAAAAGTATAGTATCAAAATACCATATAAAATTATTTCAAATGCCATGGAAGAAAATTATTCCAATCGCATTGGTTCTGATTTTAGTAATAACTTTATCCTTCTATTCCATTATGTCTTTTCTGACTCCAAAGCCTTCCCCTTCTCCTCCTCTCCGTATTGTTTCCGGAGAAGGTCTTTCTGAATTTGCAAGTATTGAAAAGAAGATCACAATATCCGAAAGTAGCATAAAAGGGCTGAACAAGGGTAATCTGGAAGAGAATGCCAAAGATATTTTTAATGAGAACCGTAATCTTAAAGTTATAAGACTGGTTATTGTTAATACCGAAGACAAAGAAAATAGGAATATTCTATCGTTGAAAAATTCCCTTGATGCTTTGGGAATTATTGATATTGGAAATAATAGAAATCATCTTCCGGAAAGATTTCTGGAAATGTCAATGGATAAATACGACTTTTTTATTTTTAGAACGAAAAAAAATCATATCAGATATGGAATTGCTATTGGCTTGAAAGATAGATACTTTATGTCGGAAATTATGGAAAAGTGGGAAAGAGAGAGAAGTGCAAACAAAAAAATGATCGTTGTTTTAAAACCGCTATTTGCAGGTGATAGAAATTATGAAGATATTTACAAATCATTCAATTCTGCAAATTATAATGGGATTGAAATAAAATATGTTCATTTAATAGACGAAGATACAGCTTTGAATTATTTTATTTATAATAATGATGAGGATGATGGCAATGATTTGTTGGTATTAACCACTTCAAAGGATAGTACTCATGCCATAATTGATCTATTGGCTGATAACCGGTAAGAGCGGATAATAGTGAACATTTGAATAAAGTATTTAGGTTTTGTCAACAAATGACCTTTCAAATTTTATTCATAATGTATATTATTATCCATCTTTTTTCAAACGCATCTGATGCATATTCTGGCGAAATTATAAAATGTTATTTATTTCCAAGTTCTTATCTATGTCAAAAAAACTTTTTTGTCGAAAAAATATAATATTTTTTTGTTTATTTGCGGCTGTAATAATTTTCGCCGTGTTTTTTTTTGCGCAAGATCCAGATAATGAAGAATATTATAACGCTGATATCATAATTAAAAATGTTACTATTTTAACACTGAATAAAAGATCAGAGATTATTAATAATGGATGGATTGCAATTAAGGGTGGGAAGATTATTGATTTGGGAAACGGTAAACATAATTATATGTCCAGAGAAACAATTTATGCGGAAGGAAAAATCGCAATGCCGGGACTTGTCAATACTCATTCGCATGTGGTGATGACCTTATTCCGCGGAGCTGATGACAATTCCAATCTTGCGGACTGGATCTTCAATATGAGCGACTATGAAAAAGAAATATCAAAGGATGACGCTTACTATGGAGCGCTTCTTGGAGAAATGGAAATGATTAGATCAGGAACAACGACTTTTAATGATATGTATTTTTTTGAAGAAGCAATCGTTGATTCTGTAAAAAAGACAGGAATGAGAATTGTAGTTGATATTCCTTTCAGTTTTGAAAAAGACGGATTGGAGATTGATAAAAGTTTTATAAAATACAATAAAAATTCTTCAACGATCAGTTTTTCAATTGCGCCGAACCCTCTGATCAATTTTTCAAAAAGCGAACTTGATGAAATTAAAAAAGTGATTTCGGAAAACAATCTTATTCTCCATATCCATCTTGAAGAAGGAGAAGACGAAAAGGACAGATTTATTAAAAATCACGGTTTGACGCCGCTACAAATGCTTACTGATTCCAATTTGCTTGACAACAAAGTTGTAATGGCGCACGGGGTTAATTTTACGGACGACGAACTTAAACTTATCTCTAAATATCCAGATATTGGAATTGCGCTAAACCCAAAGACAAACTTTAAGCTTTCCGGAACAACCGCTCCAATAACAAAAATGATGGGTTATAATTTGAATCTTGGTGTTGGGACTGACGGAGCGGGAAGCAGCAATTCTCTTGATCTGTTTGACCAAATAAATTTTATCGCTTTTGTGGCTGGCAAATGCGGCAGTGATGGAGATTATTGCGAAAATAAAAATAATATCTATCCCGAAAAGATAATCAGGATGGTGACAACAGACGGGGCAAAGATTCTGGGACTGGAGAAAGAGATTGGCTCCATAGAAGCTGGGAAAAAAGCCGATATAATTCTTGTTGATTTTGGAAAAATTGAACTGGTTCCTTCTTATGATATATATTCAAGTTTGATATACAACACGGACGGGAGCGATGTGACTGATTCAATAATAGATGGCAAAATTGTGATGAGGAACAGCAAATTGGTCAATTTAAACAAGAGAGATATTGCCAATATCATTAAAAAAGTAAATGAGGTCGCGGAGAGAATAAAATTGACACACCCCATTCGCTTCGCGAATTACTCCCTCTCAAGAGGGGAATAATTAATAGGTTAGGGTTGACTAAAATTGTGGGATTAATATAATTGTAATATGGAGGAGATAAGATAGAAGAAACCAAAGATGGACAAAAGAGAAGAATTTATGATGAAAAAAGATTCAGAAGAAAATTTCATCAGGAGGAATGTTTTGCAAATGTTATTCGGTGTCTAAAAATTACAAAAGAAAGGTTTAAACTTTCTGATGTATGTTTTTTGCTAAAGGGACGATTATAGCGTTGCTAAAGATGTTCCTTTTCTTTTTGCCAACTTGTTGATAGACTTAAATTATATGGTTGCAAGGTTATGGGTTGTTTGTTATGAGTTATTAGTCAATTTGGAAGGGTGGCTGAGTGGTTGAAAGCGCTGCTCTCGAAAAGCAGTAGGCCAGCAATGGCCTCGCGGGTTCAAATCCCGCCCCTTCCGCAGTTTATAATGAAAGAACTCTTAACCAGCTATATTGTTAGTGAGCGATCAGTTAATCGTTAAAGATAAAGCAAATAATTAATTTCAAAAATATGTCACAAGATTTTTATTCAAAATTGGAAACTTTACTTAAAAAGAATTCTCGGTTTGTAGATCAAGAAGGAGATTTGTTAAAAAGCAATGTTATTGATTGCGCTTATAAAGCAGATAAAAAATTGATTGAATTATTATTAGAAAATAAAGAAGTTAAAAATAAATTTTTCTCAAAGATAAAATCCCCCTCTAATCCCCCTTTTTCAAAAGGGGAGGATTATTGGGTTTTTAATATTGATGATTTTGTGTTTTATATTCAGGATAAAAATTTTCTGGCTGATTCTTATACCAAATATCGCAATAAAATCGGATTTAATATTGATGGCAAGTTTTTGAACGAACGCAAAGAAGTGGCGCTGGTTTGGCCGTTTAAGGATTGCGTACTTGAAGGCGGGATGACTAAAGAAGATGAAAAGCGTAAAGAGATATTTTTCAATGAAATTTTAGCGCAGGATGAGATTGATAAATTGCTGGCTCCTAAAGTTTTGATTAACTGGAAAAGATATACGGCAGATGGCGAAACCTCCCTAACCCCCCTTATCAGGGGGGAATCTTCCTGTTGCCCCCCTGATAAGGGGGGTTGGGGGGTTTTACGGCGCGATGAAAATGGCGTTCTTCGCGAAAACCTAATTATCAAAGGCAATAATCTTTTAGCGCT
>CAZBCK010000045.1:0-8269 GCA_964490635.1 uncultured Candidatus Saccharibacteria bacterium
ATTTAATAAATAACAAGATGGTTTCCAATATGAGGTGGACTAGCACATAGGGTTGTTTTATTTAAAAATTGTGATAGAATAAAGAAAAGAAAAAGTGAAGAAAATATTTTTTAAAAACAGAAAGATGCTTTCAAAACTAATTATTCAAATCCTAACAAACGCAGTTGCGATCTATGTTGCGTCTGAAATAGTTTCGGGATTTACTTTGCAGGAAAACAGTTTTGCGACTTTGCTAACCGCCGGATTTATTTTCGGAATGATAAACTATTTTATCAAACCAATTCTGAAACTTGTTTCTGCTCCGTTAATTCTTTTTACGCTCGGGCTCTTTACAATTGTGATAAACATTGCTATGCTTCTTTTGCTGGATCACTTTATGGCTAAACTGGAGATCAGTAACCTCTGGGTGGCGTTTTGGGCAATGATCGTAATCAGCGCGGTGAATATTTTCATCGGAACTTTTTCCAAGAAGTAGTTAGTGTCAAGTAGTAAGTATTGAGTCTGCTACTTTATAACTTTCTACTTTATAACTTTCTACTTTTAACATTATGGATAAAACACTTGGCACAATTCAAATAATAATTTCAGTACTGTTAATTATTTCAATCCTTCTTCAAAACAGAGGCGCGGGACTTAGCGAGACATTCGGCGGGGGCGGGGGCGGAGGAAATGTTTATCAAACAAAAAGGGGATTTGACAAGTTTCTTCTCGCAGCGACAGTTGTTCTCGCAATATTGTTTTTAGGCACAGCGTTTTTTAGTTTTATGCAACAGTAATCTCTTTTATGATAATGGCAATTGATGATTAAGTTATTTACTTTTGCGTGAAATTGATTATGACTGCTATTGAGATTTATGGTAATTTATTGCAATTGATTGTAACTAATTGTTATTTCAAAAAACAATTAGTTGCTACAAATTACAATAAGCAGTTTAGCAATATAATTAAAACCAGATAATCAGATCTGTTTTAGTTATGAATTAAGAATTAAACGATTTTCTGAAAAAAGTAAAGAAAATTTTTCGCGTGTTGAGTAAGAGAGAACGCTGGATTATTTATATCTCGCTGTTTTTAATTATTGGGAGCAGTATTTATCTTGGCATTTCTCACTATTTTGAAAACACTAAAAAAATTCCCGCCTACGAGGGAGAGTATATAGAAGGAATGATTGGACAGCCAAGATTTATAAATCCAATATTATGCCAGACAAGCGATATTGATTCAGACTTGTCAGCGCTTGTTTATTCCGGATTATTAAAACTAGATCATCAGGGAAAACTTGTTAACGATTTGACGGAAAGCTATGAGATAAGCGACGACAGACTGACTTATACATTTCATATTAAAAAAGATATTATTTGGCATGACTGGGAAAAACTGTCTGCTGATGATGTGATTTTTACAATAAAAACGATTCAGAACGACAATTTTTACAGTCCCCTTCGAGCAAGCTGGAAAGGAGTTAGAATTGAAAAAGTTGATGATTATACAGTTAGATTTATTCTTAAAAACGCTTATTCCCCATTTTTGAATAACCTGACCGTAGGAATACTTCCCAAACATTTATGGGAATCATTTGAAGCAAATAATTTTCATCAAGCGGAGTGTAATTTAATGCCAAAAGGAACCGGCCCGTATAAAATTGAACAATTTGTTAAAAGTAAAGACGGAAAAATAAGTTCTATTGAACTTTTGGCAAATGAAGATTATTATTCAAAACCTCCTTTTATCAAAAAATTCATCTTTAAATTTTTTAAGGACGAGAACGAAATGGTTTCGTCTTTTAATCGCAAAGAATTAAAAGGAATGAACTATCTTTCTCCTGAAAACAAAAAAATGATTATTGATTTGGAATCCACGAACATTTATCAACTCAACATTCCAAGATATTTTGCCATATTTTTTAATCAAACAAGAAACAAAGCTCTTTCGGATAAAACGGTACGCCTTGCGCTTGCTTATGCCATAGACAAAAACAAGCTCATAGAAGATATCCTTTATAACGAAGGCAATCCGGTGGAAACACCTATTCCGCCAAACATTCTAGGGTATAATCCCAACACAAAGATTTACGATTATGCGCCGGAACACGCCAAAAATATTCTTGAAGCGGATGGCTGGGTTGATTCTGACAATGACGGAATAAGAGAAAAAGATGATATTAAAATTGAGTTTACTTTGGTTTCAACTAATGGACCAGAGCTTTCAGAGACATCATTATTGCTTCAAGAGATGTGGAAAGAGATAGGAGCTGATGTAAAAATTAAAAATATTCAGGGAAGCGAACTTGAAGATAATTATATAAAACCGCGTGAATATGATGCTATTTTGTTTGGAGAAATTTTGAACTATGATCCCGACCCATTCGCTTTTTGGCACTCTTCACAGAAAAAAGAGTATGGATTAAACCTGGCTTTGTATGATAATACGGAAGTTGATAAATTATTGGAAGAAGCGCGACAGGAAACAGATCAAAATGCAAGAGAAGAGAAATATAAAAAATTTCAGGAAATCATAGTGGAAGATATTCCCGCCATTTTCCTATACAGTCCAAATTATCTATATATCCACAGCAAATCAGTACGTGGCGTTGAATTGGATAATATTGTCATTCCATCAAATAGATTTAACGGGGTTGAGAATTGGTATGTGAAAACAAAAAGAGTTTGGAAATAGACACTGTTATTCCCGCGCAGGCGGGAATCCAGACGAAGTTTCATCAGATATTATTTCAAAATAAAAGTTTTACAAATAAATCAGCAGCGATGTTTTATATTTTAATCGTTACGATAATATTTTAAAACTAAAGATATTTCACCTGGATTCCTGCCTCCGCAGGAATGACAAGATGGGTGAACACAATTCTAAATCCCAGTCTATGTCCTACAAAAAACTCATCAAAAACCAAACTCCTGATATTCGCCATCTTTTTGATATGAAAGAAGTTATTTTTGATCGGAAGTGGCTAAAGAAACAGAAAAATATTGAATTGTATTATATGTATCGCGGGATGGGATTATCGGAAGAAGATAAAAAGAAAATAACAGACGCTCGTTTAAGATACGACATCACTATTATTCCGCCGCTAATGTTGGGCAAGGAATTCAATAAAACCGCCGGGCATTATCATTGCGAAGCGGCAGATGGAGTTTCTTATCCGGAGATTTACGAAGTTTTGTCCGGTAAGGCATATTATTTAATGCAATATTCAATTGGAAATAATTCCGTTAAAGACGCCTATTTTGTTCACGCTGTCGCCGGCGACAAAGTGATCATCCCGCCAAATTATGGACATTTTACGATCAATACCGGCGACAAAGATCTGGCAATGGCAAACTGGGTTTGTCTTGACTGTGTTTCTAACTATAGCGAAGTGAAAGAAAAACAGGGAGCGTGTTATTATGCTATTAAAAAAAACGATAATATAAATTGGCTTTCAAATAAAAACTATCGGGAAGTCTCTAAGTTGAGAGAGTTAAACCCGACTAATTTTTCTGAGTTTGGATTGGAGAAAAATAAAACGATGTATGGATTGGTTGATAATTTGGAAAAACTGGATTTTTTGGTAAAGCCGGGGGAATATAAAAAATTGTGGGAGAGGATTTTGGGATAAAAAAAGAAGGCGTTCAGGCTTATTTCTGATACTATTCCGCTATTTGTTCTACTGCCGCTTGTTCACAGTTTTCTCTTAGTTTTTTTCTATGTCCTCTGTATTCATTATACATGAAAAGAGTACGATAAAAAAACAGAGAATTGTTAGAGCAACTATTATTACTGTCCCATCTGGAGAGTAAAGCAAAACGATAGCAAGTGTCCCAAGAAGAATTCCGTCTATGGACAAACTCGTTCTGAGGAGCTCTGCTCTTTTTGTCCTGATAGTAAAACAGCACAAGCAGAAACGCACACAGCGACATTACTGCACAATCCACAAAATTTATACTCATTGTTTTGACCTCCTTTTTGCTGAGTATTTTATACTTGCTTAATTGGAGCATAGCTGATTATAGATATTTGTCAATGGCAAATTAAAAATCGGAGTGGCAAACGAGCGAAGCGGAGTTTGGCTTTAAAAAACGCTTAGCACGCTTGCAGGTAGAACTCCGCTATCGCTTCGTTCTACACTCCAATATTTCACAAATACTAATGTTTAAATGTTAGCATGTTAAATGTTAAAATGACTTCGCCGAAGTGGTGAAATTGGTAAACACGCAGCGTTCAGAACGCTGTGGGAGCAATCCCTTGGAGGTTCAAGTCCTCTCTTCGGCACAAACCAGTAGGGGTTGACCTATGTGTCAATCCTGAATACAAGATAAAACAAATTCATCCCACATTCAGGGCAGACACACAGGTCTGCCCCTACAATTTCCACAATGACAAAATATTATAAACTTTTAACTTAATCTTATGATTCAAAAAAAATACAACAAAAAGAAAAAACAAAATAGATTGAGAATTATTCCTCTTGGCGGGCTGGAAGAAGTCGGACGAAATATGACGCTTTTTGAGTACGGCGACAACATTATTATTGTTGATATGGGACTGCAGTTTCCGGAAGAAGATATGCCGGGAATTGATTATATCATTCCGAATATCAGCTATCTGAAAGGGAAAGAAAAAAATATCAGAGGCGTTTTTATAACCCACGGACATCTTGACCATATTGGCGCCATCCCTCATTTAATGCCAAAACTCGGCAACCCGCCAATGTTCACCGCCGCTCTGACAGCCGGTCTCATCAAAAGAAGGCAGGATGATTATCCGGATAAAAAAGCTTTGAATATAAAAGTGGTAAACTTTGAAAGCAGAGTTAATTTGGGAGTTTTCCAAGTTGAATTTTTCCATGTCAACCATAATATTCCCGATGTGCTCGGAATGGCAATTCACACTCCAGAAGGATTGGTTATTCATACGGGCGATTTTAAATTTGATCACAGTCCAATAACAGATAAACCGGCTGACATTGGCAGAATAGCGCAACTCGGGGCACAAAATGTTCTCGCTTTAATGTCTGACAGCACCGATGCTGAAAATCCGGGATATTCAATAAGCGAACAGGAAATTCAAAAAACGCTTGATGTGATTTTTCTGAAAGCGCGGGGAAGGATTATCGTCGCGACTTTTTCATCGCTTGTCAGTAGAGTGCAACAAATTATCACACTTTCTGAAAAATACGGGAGAAAAGTCGCCATTGACGGATACAGTATGAAAACAACCGTTGAGATTGCGAATAAACTGGGCTATATAAAAATTAAAAGAGGAACAATAATCAGACCGGAGCAAATTAAAAATTATCCCGACAATCAAGTTTCATTGATTTGCACTGGAGCGCAAGGAGAAGGAAGAGCGGTCTTGATGAGAATAGCAAACAAAGAACATCGCCATGTGCAAATTAAAAAAGGAGATACAGTTATATTCTCTTCCTCGGTAGTTCCCGGAAATGAAAGGACTGTGCAAAATTTAAAAGACCAGCTTTATCGGCAAGAAGCAAATGTCATTCATTATAAAATGATGGATGTCCATGCTGGCGGACACGCGCAAGTTGAGGATTTGAAAATGATGATAAATTTAATTAAACCAAAATTCTTCATCCCAATTCACGGAAATTATTATATGCTTAAATTGCACACCAAAATCGCGCAGAGTGTCGGCATACCGGAAGCAAATACAATTATTGCCGGAAACGGAAGTGTGATAGAACTGACTAGAAATTCAATTTCTCTGACCAGAGAAAAAATTCCTTCAAATTATGTGATGGTTGACGGGCTTGGCGTCGGCGATGTGGGAAATGTTGTTTTGCGCGACCGCCAGCAAATGAGCGAGGACGGAATGTTTACAATTATTGTAATTATAGACAGCAAAACCGGAAAAATTATTGGCAACCCGGATATAATTTCTCGCGGATTTGTTTATATGAAAGGATCAACCGAGCTTGTTAATGAAACGAAAAAGAAAGTTATTGAAATAGTAAATAAAAAAGCAGTTGCCGAACACGGCACAAACTGGGCATATATCAAAGACAATATTCGCGATCAAATTGGGCAATTTTTATTCAACAAAACACAGAGAAGACCAATGGTTTTGCCGGTGGTAATTGAAATATAGAATATTTTAATGTTTTAAGGATTACGCATTTGGAGTGTCAAACGAAATAGCAACAGAATTTGACCTTGAAATATCGTTTAATGTTTTTTTTCAGGTAGAACTCCGCTATCGCTCGTTCTACACTCCAAGATGCAATAAGGCTGAAACATACAAGTTCTAAAAACAACTTTCTGTTTCCAGTCAACTGTGGATAATTTTTTATTGACAGGACAAAATAAAAGGGAAATAAAAAATTAAATATTTCCCTTTCTTTTTTTTATTGATAAAATTTTCAGATAAAGCTATAATATAACTATGAATAAACAACAAACAATTTTCAGCGCGATTCAGCCATCGGGGGAATTGCATATTGGCAATTATTTGGGAGCTCTTAAAAATTTCACGGAGCTTCAGAATAAATATAATTGCTTTTTCTTCATCGCTGACTATCACTCAATTACAGGGGATTATGATCCGAAAGAAAAGCCAGCGCAAATTTTTGACTTGGCGCTGGATTTTTTGGCGGCCGGACTGGATCCTGAAAAATGTACGCTTGCCGTTCAATCTCAAATTCCGGGACATACCGAACTGGCTTGGATCTTCAATACCGTTACGCCAATTTCAGAACTGCAAAGAATGACACAGTTTAAAGATAAAGCAAATCATCAAAATAAAAATATCAATATAGGTTTATTTGATTATCCGGTTTTGCAAGCGGCGGATATTTTAATATATAAAGCATGTTTGGTTCCAGTCGGACAAGATCAAGTCCAACATGTTGAACTGACCAGAAAAATTGCGCGATTTTTTAATAATAAATTCGGCAAAACATTCCCCGAACCGAAAGATATAATTACGGAAACGCCAAAAATAATGTCGCTGGCGGATCCGACAAAAAAGATGAGCAAAAGCCACGGCGCAAAATCTTATATTGGAATTAACGATGAACCAGAGATGATTAAGAAGAAAATGAGGAAAGCGGTAACAGTTTCAAATTTAAAAGAATTGTTTGACAAAAAAATTATATCGTTTGGACTTGATGGATTAGAAAAGTCTCTACAGGAAGAACAAAAGAAACGCTTGAAAGAAAGCAATGCGATATTTTTAAGTATTGATAATAGTGCATCTAAAGAAGATCAATTTAATGCTTATGGTGTCGTTAATTTATATGATCTTTTAAGAAACTTTGGGACAAAAGAACATAAAAAATATTTCTTTAATAAATTTAAAGATCAAAACATAAAATTCTCTGAATTAAAAGACACGCTTGCTGAAGATATTTCAAACTACTTCGCGCCTTTCAGAAAAAAACGAAAGGAGTTGGAAAATAATCCGGAATATGTGAAAAAAGTTTTGGAAGAAGGCGCAGAAAAAGCAAGAGTGATCGCGCGGGAAACAATGAAAGAAGTGAAAGAGAAAGTGGGATTGATAATCTAACACACCCCCAACCCTTCTCAAGAAAGGACTTTCATATTCCCCTCTTGAGAAGGGTGATTCGCAAAGCGGATGGAGTGTATTATGCTAACTTGCTTAAATAATTTCACTTTTGCAAATTAAAAAAATTATACGAAAATCATTGTTTATTGAGACTTACTGGATTCCCGCCTCCGCGGGAATGACAAAAATAATGGAATTATTTAAGCAGGTTAGTATAAATAAAAAAAATAGAACTGTAAATTTTACAGTTCCGCTTTGTTTGCAAGTTTAAAATCAATTCTTGCGCATAGCCATTTATTACGGCAATGACTGCACAATTCATCACTCATTCTTTGCCGACAAGAAATTCCTATACTTTTTCTCTCTTGTGTTCTCCTAACTCTCTCTAATATTCTTTTAATTATTCTTCTACTGAATGACATCTTGCCCTCCTATTATCTTTACTCCTTACACCTTCGTTGAGGCATAAAAAAATACCCCGATTATCAGGATATTTTTTTATGCTTTAATGGGAAAGAAATGAATTTGAGAATGAATTGAAAAATAGAAGAAACGAACATTGACCAATAAAATGACTGTGTGTAATTTAGAGCCGCCTGGCAACCACTGACAATCATAGTTGTTTGATTAACATTTTTTATTCCTGTTTTCAATTATTATTCATTTTAAAAGTTCTGTCAACCCCACCCAAATATATTTTCATTTTATTCATTTGCCAAAATAAAAACTTAGGGTTAGAATTAAGATAGTT
>CAZBCK010000046.1:0-8074 GCA_964490635.1 uncultured Candidatus Saccharibacteria bacterium
CTTTTCCAAAGGGGGAGCTCACATATCCCAATTTATTAAATACAACTAAATTGTGTATGAGCCGAAATGAAGTGGAACAATAGCGGAACGAAATGTCAAAGCAATCCATCTCGTAACTACGCGCGAAGAGTTTAATCACGGAATTGCGGAGTTTATTCTGATGCAGACCAGGAGTTATATCTTCCTTACAATGACGAAAAAGAATTTAAATTTTTTATTAATTCCTAAAATCAGAACAGAGTCTTATTCGTCTTTCACAAAGTTGCTTTATTTCTACTCATTTGATAAGATTGATTTAGATGAAATGTATAAAAATTGTAAAATAGCAATATGGCTGATATAACCGGTATAATTAACGCAAACAACGCAAAATGGAGTAAACTGCATATTTTCTTTTTTTATTTATTTCTTTTTTCAATCCCCTTTCAAACCAGAAAAGTTTTTCTGACACAATATTCATTTTATAGTGGCGCTTTTACCGAATATGCCACTTTTTTTATATACGCTTCTGATATATTTTTGATTTTAGCGTTGTTTTTCTGGTTTATCTCCATTAAACATAAAACAGAATCTATAACGCATTTGCAAAAACAAACAAATGTTTATTTCTCTTCGTTTATCGCAAAGAATTGTTTGTTGCTCTTGTCCCATATCAGAGCACGGAATAAACTTCGGCAGGAATCTACTGCCACAATAAATTATGATTCGTGCGCTAAGACCAGTCATAAAGCAGCAAAATCACGCAAGATACAACTGTTTTTGTTCTTATTTATTGTTTGGCTGATTATCAATACAATTATCAATAACAACTACTTAGAAATAAGCGCATTTCAAATTATCAAATTTATTGAATTATTTTTACTATTAGCCTATATCTACTTTAACCTAATAAATAAAAAAATATTATTGACAAACTTATTTGTGATATCTCTCGCTGGTTTTTTGCAAAGCATAATTGCGATTTACCAGTTCATTTTTCAACATTCATTGTTTAACTCTCTAATTTTAACTAAGATTACGGGAGAAACAGCTATTGGTCCGCAAATTCCGGGAATTGCAAAAATAATTGTGGATGGTGAAAAAATGATCAGAGCATACGGAACATTCCCTCATTCTAATGTCCTAGGCGGTTTTCTAATTTTTTCCATCATAATAAGTATATATTTACTTTTAGAACACAAATGTACTATTTTGTCAAGATATAAATTAAATTATGTACGATTTTATAACATAAAATTTAAGAAAAGTCAAGTACAACTTCTTGTTTCTTTTTCTTGGATAATAATTGTTTTCATTCAGATCACAGCTTTGTTATTTACTTTTTCAAGATCAGCATGGGCAGGATTTGTAATTTCTATGATAGTATTGATATTTTTGTTGTATATTAAGCGTTTTAGCAATGTTTCACGTGAAACATTTTATAATAGAATAGAAAAGAGTAAGCTTGAAAGTAGTAATAATCCAAATAATGTTTCACGTGAAACATTAATAGAATTTAAAGGAGATAAAACCTTTTCACTTTTTCCGTCCCGTAGTAGTCTTTCGACAGAGAAATATGACGAGAAAGTGTGTAATTCGCCGGAGTCATCTGCTGAGAGACTCCAGCGAGGCAGAATATTGTTAAAAATATTATTAAAGAATTTGAATATTTTACCTAAACAAGAACAACATGAAACCATATCGTCTTCAAATTATACTAATAAGCATAATTTAGAACTACAAGATAATAGAAATGTTTCACGTGAAACATTTCTAAATTTCAAAAGAAAATTAAATTGTTATTTCTTGGCTATTTTCGCTGCCTTTTTATTTATTGGTTTTTTTGATCATTATTTTTGGACATTGCAACAAGGAAAATTAATTTTTTGGCTTGTTTTAGGAGTATTACTGATAGATATGAGAGTTTTGCCAAAAAAGGATTAGAATTGTTTCACGTGAAACAATTTGAGACGATTTGTTTTTTTGTGATATTTACTAGCAGATGTTATTTTGTAATATCACAACTTAAGTGTTTGCAACATACCCTCCATAGCTCTCCCTAAAGGGGGGAGAACTTGAGCTCCTCGCAAGGGAGAGTGAGTCCTCCCCTTTTAGGGGGAGCTAGAGGGGGGTACTGAAAATTGGTAAATTTAAAAAACAATCAAGATGTTTCGCAAATACATAATTTTTAAACTATAATCCGATAATTACTAAAATGAAGCAATATATTAGAAAAAATTGGGAAATAGCTGTTGTTCTAACGCTTTTTATGATTTTAGTCATTGCTTATTTTCCGCTTATCAATAGTAGGATAACAGAAAATGTTGGCTTTGATGCTAATCATAAATCTAACAGTCGTGCTCTGTCCGATAGAATTTTCTATAACAATGTTTCACGTGAAACAATTTCCCATAACTTTATAACCGGATCCGGACCAGGTACTTTTATTTTCCAAATTAATGGATATTTGAAAAAAAATGGTAGATTACTAAAAGACTCAAGTACTTTATCCAAACAAAAACAACATGACATCATACCGTTTTCAAAATATGCCACTGGCACTAAGTTAGAACCTTGGGAGTATCAGCCGGTTCATAGTATCTATCTATTGATCTGCTCAGAAATTGGAATAGTAGGATTTGCTATTTTTTGCCTTATAATTATAGAAATAATATCAAATAGCATTAATATAATAAGAAAAATAGCTAGAACTGGGGATTTTTAAGAAATTGTTTCACGTGAAACAATTTCTACATTACATATATTAGTGTTATATTTACGCTAAGTAGATAATTATAACTTCTGAGCTATTATATCTTACATATAAGCTTTGTAACTACAATTCTAAAAAAGTTAAATAGAAAATAAATAATCTTGCAATAAAATTTTGTAAAATTTCTTTACCTAGATACTTGACAATAATTTTTACAATTATATAATAGAATCAGAATATACAACTTAGTAATTTTTAAACTATGCTTAAAAATTTATCGCAAACAATCAAAAGGTTTCGCCAGAAAGATAATTTTTCTCAGGAATATTTAGCAAAGGAGCTAGGAATATCACGTCCGACTTATTTGCAGATTGAGAAAGGCGAACGAGAACTGACAATATCAGAAGCGGAAAAATTAGCCGCAATTTTTGGTTTTTCACTGGAAAATTTTCTGAAAGGAAAAAACTCTGAAATCAAGATTAATTTTGAAAAGAGAAAAAAGAAAAAAAAAGAGAGATGCGAAATGCGAATTAGCGTTCCGCAAAAAAACTTGGAAAAGTTCAAGGAGGTGTTTTTATATATTCTGGAAAAAGTGGGCGCTCGTCCGAATATAGGAGAAACAGCGCTTTATAAATTGTTATATTTTATAGATTTTGACTATTACGAAAAATACGAGGAACAATTAATTGGCGCCACTTATATCAAAAATCATTACGGACCGACTCCGCTTGAATTTAAGAAAATAGTTGAGCAGATGCAAAAAGACAAAGAAGTGGAAAAAATAAAAAGTAAATTTTTTCAGTATGAACAAAAAAAATATCTGCCTCACCGCGCTCCTGATTTAAGCAAATTAACGGCACAGGAGATTGTTCATATTGATAATGTTCTGAATCATTTATCCGGAAAAACCGCTAAAGAATTAAGTGATTATTCTCATGCTGATACTCCGTGGCTAGTTCACAAAATGGGAGAAAAAATAAGTTACGAAAGCGTTTTCTATCGTGACGATGATCATTCAGTAAGAACTTATAACGATGAACTTTAGAACCACCAATGAATTTGAAAAAGATTTTAAGAAACTGTTCAAAAAATTCAGGTCGTTGAAAAGCGATCTTTTAGAATTTAAAAAGATTGTTAATAAATTTCCCTTGGGAATTGGCAAGCATTTTATTATTCTCACCAAAACAGAAGGAATAACAATCATCAAAGCACGTTTTTTTTGTAAAAGTTTAAAAGGAAAGAATCTAAGAATTATCTACGCTTTTTACCGACAAGAAGGAAAGGTAGAATTTGTAGAGGTTTATTTTAAGGGAAAGAAGGAGAGAGAAGATAAAAAAAGAATTGAGAAATGTTTAAGGAATGAATAAAATTAAGTATATTTTTAGTAATTTAATATTTTGAAAAAAATAGAATGCTGTCGTCTTGCGGTAGCAATAGTAATAATAATAGCAATTGCCATTATCTCGTATTGGTTCATAAGCAATAGGGAAAACTTCTCAGAAGGTTTTTTGTTGATATTTTTTTTATTTTATAGTAGCAATGGCTATTTATACTTTCATACAATATAAAATGCATTACGACTCAGAACTTACTGGTTTTGCGGAAAAATTTGACGGAGACATATTTGCAATTAAATGCGACCTGATAAATTCGGGAGGAATACCTATTGCAATTAGAGAGATTACTTACAATTTGAAAAATTCTAAAAATGAGGTTTTATTTTCAGATAAAGAAAAAAAATTATTTACCAGCAAATTCAAAAAGCATATATATAGATAAGATACCTTGGACAATTAAAGGAGGAGATGTAGATATTTGTGTAATTTCTTTTGATTGGTTTATGATTTCTCGCGAAGTCGTAAAATTTCTTCCGGAAAAATATAGAGACATAGACAAAATAGAAATAAAGTTTGATTATTCTGTATATAAAAAAAGAAAAAAGCTTTGCTTAATTTATTTCCTTAAACAACAATAAAAAAATAATTCTACAATTTAAATAGAAATTAGAAGAAACTAATTACTAAAACAAAATATATGAAAGCAATTGCGCATGCTTGGCTAGCATTAATGGCTTTGGAAAGACTGAAAAAACCAAAAAAAACAGATGTGTTTAAAAGAAGTTTTTTAGGAGGGAATTTTAAAAGTTATTTTTTGGGAGATGACTTTGACGATCACTTCCAAAAACAAGCGGAGAGTTTCGTGAAATTTTTTGACAAACGGAAAGATTCATTTTTGAGAGGCGCCTGGTTTCCGGACAGTGTTATTGCCGATAATCTTACTGGAGGACATACTCTGAAACTGAAAAAACCGACAACGGAAAAAGAAAAGGAAGAGGCGAAAGAATTCAAAAACAGAATACCGGAACATTTGACCTCGCTGGAAAAACTCGGAATCAAAGAATCACGGCTGAAGGAAAAAGTCTATCGGAGATCCAAATATGTTTTGCCGGATCGTTGCGAAGCACTGACGCACGCGATCAGAGATATGGTTCTCATCCAGAAAGAGGAAGAAAAAGGATCGGAGCTTATCTTCAACAACAACCAGATCACGCTTTATTTCCTAATGCTCAGCCACTATTTGTCAGACGCCCATGTTCCGCCGCACTGCGACGCGCGGGATTTCTACGGACCGTCAACAATTCATCCTGATATGGAAAAATATTGGGACAAGGAAATCAAAAAGTTCTATGAATTTGATAAAAAAAGAAAGACTTTTGACTATGACCTTGACGGCGCACCGGAACTGATCAAAGATGAAAAGAAAAGAGAACTATTTGAAAATTCAGTCTTATATAATGTAATAAACGAGCTTAGCAACAGAAAGTGGGAGCTGAAAAAAGAGAAAGGAAAATTTGCCAGCAAAAAGATCCTGGGCAAGGGAAACAAAAAGGTCTATGATTATGCTAAAGCGGTTTGTTTTATTTCCTATCTCGTCTCCACGGATTTCATTCCGGAAAATGTCAGAGAAGAAGAATACAAAAAAATGAAAATCCTGAAAGATCCGTATTATAAGGAAAAACTTGAGAAGTTGAGCGTCTATGTCCTTGCCGACGCAATTGATTCCATTGCCCTTATCTGGCTTCTAACTTGGGATCGGTACAATAAACTGAAAGAAGAAATAGAAATTAAATTGAGAAAGATAGACAAAGAAGGGGGAATTATAAAATAGGATCGTTGGGATAAAATTTAGACTTGTCTGTTGCGAGATGAGATAACTCTAGATTTATTAGGACTTACGCATTTGGAGTGTAGAACGAGCGATAGCGGAGTTCTACTTTTTGACGATACTTCAGTCAAACTCTGCTACCGCTCGTTTGACACTCCAAGGCACAGTGAGGTTGGAACACCTTAGTATAATTAGACTTTTGATTAACAATCATTAATCTTTATCTAATTCTAACACATTTAATACATCTAATTTATAGCATTATGAAAAATTATAATCAAGACGAGTCATCATCGCGTCCGGCTAAAAAAACTATGATGCTTCAGGATATGCTGGAAGAAGAAAAAAATAGGACAGATAAGATTAAAGAAGAAGAGGACAAAATAATTGAAAGCAAGACTAAAGACAAGTCCGAGGAAAAGAAAGAACAGATAGTTGAAAATAACGCTAAAGGCAAGGTTGAAAAGAAGAAAGAACAAATAATTGAGAGTAGCGTTGAAGACAAGTCCAAAACAAGAGAGAGTGAAATTAATGAAGTTGAAGAAGTTGAAGATAAAAATAATAAGATCAAGGATAAGCCAGCATTTTTTCAAAATAAAAAAAAGAGCAAAATCCCAATAATTATTGCTTTGTTTCTCGGACTAGTCATTATTATCGCTCTGGCAATGCTTTATTTATTCAATGATAAAATATCTGAGAAAGAAGTTTCGCAAGATATTGTTAATTCTTCAATAAAGGCAATGGGCAATGTGGAAAGCCTTGCTTTTGATGGAAATTTTGATTTTAGCTTTATTAACGATGAAAACGAGATATTTTTAGCGACAAAATTTGACGGTAAGTCTGATAAGAATAACTCTGATGATATTAAAAGTTCTTTTAATATTAAGCCGGAAATAAAAATCTCCAAAGAAGGCGGGAGTCAGAACCTTTCTTTTGATCTGTCAGCGATGTCTTTTGACAAAACAGGCGAAGAGATGGCCTATTTTAAACTAAATGATATTAATTTGGGAGCGGCGGGATTGATGCTTGGAAAAACAATTACTCCTTATAAAGACAAGTGGTACTTTTGGGATGTGAAGAAAACGATGGAAAAGGATGATCTTTATTCGGAAATGCAGGAAGAAGATTCCGATTTTAATACAAAAATGAGGAAGATCAAAGAAATATTCAAGAGATATGAATTGATCAAATTCCAAAAAGATCTAGGAGATACCGAAATAGACAGCAAGAAAGTCCATCATTATCAAGTAAAACCAGATTCAGAGACACTGTCCGCCTTTTATATGGAAATACTCAAAGAAGTTTTTGAGTTTGACTTTGATGAAACTGACAAAGACGAATTCAAAGAAAAGAAGGAGGAAATAGCAACATCTCTTGATGAATTTCTGAAAAATATAGAAGTTGAGATTTGGATCGGAAAAGAAGATAGATTGATTTACAAAATTTATTTGAGCGGCAATTATGATGAGAAAGATATGGAGAGGATTAGTGAAATGACTCTTGGCAAAGCAAGAGCAAAAGCAGTGGATGCGGCGATTAAGTCAGAAGTGTCAAGCAAGCAACCGGAATTAATAATATATTGTGATGATAATAACGGCGATTGCAGAGGATTCAAATCTAAATATTGGGGAAGTACGGTGTCTCCTAAATATCAAATAGAGCAGCATATTGAAACTGGGGAAGATTATTCATATGTAATTTGGTCAGAGCTTTGTTCAACGACTGATAAGTGGTGTGTTGATTCCGAAGAAAATCAAGGATATGTTTTAGGAGAAATTGAAGGAACTCAGTGCCCTGACAGGATGAGTTCTGTTCCGCAGGGGAAAAAGAGAAATTGCGCCACAGGCGTAAGTGAGAATGACTCTCTTGAAAAATTAGAAATGTCGTTCAATCTAACGATGGCAATGTCTGACTTCAATCAACCAATTGAATTTGTTAAACCGGAGGAAGCAAAAGATCTGTTGGAAGTTTTAGAGAAAATGGAGGAAGACACAACGGCGGGATTTATGGGCGGATTAATGTCAGGATTAGGCGACATTCATTTTAATGATTCGGACTCTGACGGATTGATTGATTCAATGGAAGAGTTTTATAAGACAGATAAAAATAATCCTGATACTGACGGAGATGGATATTTGGACGGTGGAGAGGTTAATCGCGGCTATGATCCTACTATTCCGGGAGACGCAAGATTATAAATTCTCTAAGTTGTTTCGG
>CAZBCK010000047.1:0-7273 GCA_964490635.1 uncultured Candidatus Saccharibacteria bacterium
AAGACGCTTCTTTATATATATCGCTTCCCGATTCTTCCATTTCTGTTTCAATCCCAAGAGAAGTTTTATTCCAAAGATAAAATAATTCATTCTGTTCATCTATGTTCAGTTCTTCTCTTGACGATAATGTTTCTTTTAATTCATTTAACAATTTTTCATCCAGTTTATTTTCTTTTAAATAAATATCTTTGATCAAACAATAAATCTTCTTCAGCTTATCATCAAAAAACAAATCTTCAGCTCCGGAAAAATTCTCTTCAAAAAGATGCGGATGGTTGATAATAAACCCCAGAAAGTTTTCCTGAAGACGCAATTCTCTACTTTGAGTCTTTCCCTTTTTAGCATTTTCTTCATTTCTGTTTTGAAAATTTCTTTGGTCTTTTTTCATATCCCTCAAACTCTCAATAAGAACCTTTTCGTCAGTCTCTAATTTTTCAGACAGGATCTGCAAATAATGCGCTTGTTCAATTTTATTGGAAATTTTAAATATGATTTCCAGAAGCTCCTCGGCGATCTTTTTCTTGCCCTCAATTTCACTGGCGTCATATTTTGCGAACACGCTTTCAAAATAGAATTCCATAACTTGTTTTGGACTTTTGACAGCGTTTTTCCATAGTTCCGGATCGCTTTTTACACAATCAGCAGGATCTTTACCTTCAGGAACCATAATAACACTTACATTTATTCCCTCCCGCAACGCCAGCTCTATTCCCCTATTCGCCGCTTTAATTCCGGCAGAATCCGTGTCAAATGAAAATGCAATATTATTTGTATATCTTTTTATAATCCGAAGCTGCTCCAAAGTAAGCGCTGTCCCTGAAACGGCAACCGCGTTTTCAACTTCCGCCTGAAACGACGCGATCACATCCATATTTCCTTCCACTAATATACACAAGTCATTTTTTCTGATAGGAACTTTCGCTTTATCTAATCCGTATAAAATTCCACTCTTGTTATAAATAATAGTTTCTGGCGTGTTGATATATTTTGCCTGACTTTCGTCTTCGCCAGGCATAACACGAGAACTAAATCCAACTGTCTGCCCACTGATATTATTAATTGGAAACATTATCCTGCCACGAAATCTGTCATAATATCCGCCACGGTCTTTTTTTACCGTCATTCCCGCAGCAAAAATCTCATCTTCCTTATATCCCTTCTTTTTCAAAAACTTGCTTAGCAAGTCCCACGAATTCGGCGCGTAGCCAAGTTGGAATTTCTCTATTATCTCCTTTGAAAGTTTTCTGTTACGCAAATATTCATACGCTTTTTTACCAGTTTTTATTTTAACGCATTCTTCATAAAATTTTCCAGAGACTTCAACAATTTCAAACAGACGACCTTTTTTGCCACTGTCTTTATAACTTACATTTTCAAGTTTTACTCCCGCTCTTTCAGCAAGCAATTTCAAAGCGTCGCGAAATTCCAAACCTTCTATTTTCATCACAAAAGTAAAAATATCCCCGCCTTCCCCGCACCCGAAACAATGCCACATCTGCCGTTCGGGACTGATTATAAACGAGGGAGTTTTTTCGTTATGAAACGGGCATTTCGCTTTCAAATTTCTGCCTGCCCGCTGTAATTGGAGATAGTTTGAAACTACTTCTTCAATTCCCAACTTTGATTTAATTTCATCTACTGGAGAATATAACATAAAAAACACGATAAATAAATTATCCTGTTTTTAGATTATCACTTTAACTGACTTGGGTCAAACAATAAAATTCTTAAATAAATTATTTTATATCTCTTTTGATAATTTCTCCGGACAATATCTGAGAGTTGGGATTAATTTTAACTCCCGGACAAAAAGAAACATGAATTCCTGTTTTGCAGTTATCACCGACAATCACTCCAAGTTTTCTTTTGCCGCTGTCTTGGACAGTGTTGTTAACCAGTGTTTTAATGTTACCGTCGTCAAATCTTAAATTAGCGGTGATAGCTCCGGCTCCAAGATTACAATTATTTCCTATTACCGAATCACCAATATATGACAAATGCGCGATATTTGTATTGTCTCCAACAACTGAGCTTTTAATCTCAACCGCCTGTCCGATACGACAATTATCACCAATCACCACAGTTCCTCTTAAATAACAGTTGGGTCCGATTTTACAATTTTTGCCAACAATAATATTTCCTTCTATGTAAACACCTGATTTTACAACTGTCTCCGCACCGACCGTTAATTGCCCATTAATTCTAACTCCTTCTTCTATTTTCCCTCTTTGGAAAAAGGGACTAGATGGATTTTTCAATAAATATTTATTCGCTTCTAATAAACTCCAAGGATAAGTGATCGGTAGCCAATAATCCTTAACCGTAATGACTTTTATTTTTCTATCTTTGGCAAGCAGATTATAAGCGTCCGTCAGTTCGTATTCATTCCTCTGAGATAAACCTATTTTATCCAAAACTTCAAAGATATCCTTGGTAAAAACAAAACAGCCGATATTTACCAAATCTGAAACAAATATTTTTGGTTTTTCAACAACCTCCAGAAAAATATTGTTTTTAATTTTTAAAACGCCGAAATTTTCCGGATTTTTGACTTTCGCCGCCAAAATAGCGTTATCATATTCCAGTAATTTTTCAATATCTCTCTTGCTATATAAGTCATCGCCGAACATTAAAATAAATTTCCCTTTAATGTTTTTTCCGACTTTTTTCAAGGCGTCGGCATTACCAAGTGGCTTGTCCTGAACAAGATATTTAATCTTCATTCCTCTAAATTCATTACCGACAAATTCTTTTATCATTTCCGCTTTATAACCGACAACGATATAAACCTTATTGACCAATCCGACGAGCTGTTCCAAATTGTGCTCAATAATTGTTCTGCCCGCCACTTTCAAAAGCGGTTTTGGCTTGGTGAGCGTAAGCGGATAAGTCCTTGTTGATTTTCCCGCGGCAAGAATTACAGCCTGCATATTTTTATTCTTTAATTAATTAGCACTTAAAAGCATTTTATATAATTCCTGATTTCTTGCTGTCAAACATGTTTGTTTAATATTTTTATACTGAAATGGTTTTCCCTCTCTCGTCGTAACTATTGCGCCAGCCTTTTGAGCAATGACCGTTCCGCAACACATTGTTTGCCAAGATTTATTAAATTCATATTTTTTACTTTTTCAACAATGATATTATTGATCTTACCAGTTTCTCCGGACTGTGAATGATCGGACCGTTCTTTTCCAATATTTTTATCCCGATAAACTTCTCTTTATCTAAATTTTTATCAATTTTAACCAGATCCAGAATTCCCAACTCTTCTTTTTTAAATTCATCAATTCTTTCTCTTGGAGGAACTTCCGTATTGTAAATTACATAATCGAAATCACAACCCATATACTTTTCTGCTTCATTAACAAAATTCAGAACGGAAAAATTATTTGTTTCACCAAATTTGGTCATTATATTGGAAACAAAAACTTTTTTGGCTTTCGTTTTTTGAAATGCTTCTTTCATTCCTTTCATCAACAAACAGGGAATTGATGAGGAATACAAATCTCCCGGACCGATGGTAATTAAATCTGCTTCAACAACTGCATCCAAAGACGGTTGATAAGCTTTTGCTTCCGGCTCTAAATAAACTTTTTTAATTTTCAAGTTAGGATCATGTTTTTTGGGAACATCTATTTCATCTTCTCCTTTTATTATCTTGCTATTCTCTAACTCTGCATAAATCTGGGTTTGTTCAATTGTCGCCGGTAATACTTTGCCTTTTACTTCCATAAATTCACAAATAATTTCTAATACTTTATCATAATCATTCAAATTAGCTTCAAGTCCCGCAATAAAAGCATTGGCAAAATTATGTCCCTTATGACCTCCGTCAAAAACTTCTCTTCCAAATCTAAAAGTCCAAAGATCTTTCTTCCATTGAGCAGCTTCAGATAGAACCAGAATATGTCGGCGAATATCCCCGGGAGGCAAAACATTAAAATCTTTTCTAAGTTGTCCGGATGATCCGCCATTATCAACCATTGAGATTATTGAAACAATATCTACCAAATATTTTTTCAATGGCATTAAAATTGCTCTTGGAATAGCATTTCCACCGCCAAAACAAACGATTTTTTTGTTCATAATTATTGTCTGATAGATTAATATCTTACTTATAAAATACTATACTACTGAATTTTAGTCAAAAACATCAAAGCAATTTGAAAATGTTAATTAAATACGCAATTTGCTTATTTGATTGTATCTGACACTTTAATGATCTCTTCCGCAATCTTATAAGCAGCAATCTGGAGGGATGCCATTCCAGAAAGTTTTTGTTTCATTTGGTCTTGAAGATCTCTGTTAGATAATAATTTAAAAATAGCGTCAGCCAAATCTTGAGAATTATTAACAGTTTCGTCAATTGCCAAAGAAGCTTTTTTTTCAACAAAAAATTTCGCGTTTTTAAACTGATGATTGCTCGCGGCAGTTGAAAAGGGAACTAAAATATTCAACTTTTTCAGAGAAACAATTTCCGCCAAACTGTTTGCCCCGGCGCGAGAGATAACAATATCAGCAACCGCATAAGCGTCTTTCATCTCTTTATTTAAATAAGGATACAGTCTATATCTTCCCTGATTCTTTAGATTAAAACTACTGACTATGTTCTTTGTTTTATCATAATTTTTAATTCCGCACTGATGGATCACTTGGTATTTTTTAAGAAGTTCTGGCAGAATTTCCAGCGCCATTTCATTTATTTTTCGCGCTCCCTGGCTTCCGCCAAAAATTAGGATAGTCGGCAAATCCGGAGACAGCTTAAAAAATTTAAGGGCATTTTCACGACTTCCCTGAACAATATCGCTTCTGATCGGATTGCCCGTTAAAACAACTTTATTTTTATCAAAATATTTCTCCGTGACGGAAAAAGAGATAAGAATTTTAGAAGCAAAACGAGCAATAATTTTATTTGCCAGACCCGGAACAATGTCAGATTCGTGAGTAACAATCGGAATTCTCAAAGTCCAAGCGGCAATTACCGGCGGAACACTGGCAAATCCGCCTTTGCTGAAAACAACATTTGGTTTGAATTTACGGATGTAACATAAAGATTGGATTGCGCCAATGGGAATCTTAAAAATATCTATTATATTCTCCAGCGAAAAATAGCGGCGGAGCTTTCCCGCTTTGATAATTTTGATTTTAATTCCAGCGTCGGAAATGTTTTTATTAAAACCGCTAGCAGGAGCAATAAGCAAAAACTCCGGCTTTTCTAATTTTCTTTCAGCGCTTATTTTTTTTAGCTCGGAAACGACTCCCAAAAGAGGAATCAGATGTCCGCCAGTTCCGCCGCCGGTTAATAATATTTTCATATAGTTAAATTTATAGTATGTTCGGTGTCATTCTGAACTTGTTTCAGAATCTTCGTTATATTACATTTAATCAATCCTACAAATCACTAAACACTGACAGTTCCATAGTCATAGTTGTTGGCTCCAGTCTCCTGACTAGAGCTCGTTGTCAAACTCCGCCAAACAATCCTACCGACTATATCCTTTATTTTACGCAGGCATAGTTACACTTTATGTTTGTACAAGGGACTCCATTCGGGAAAATGAAGCCAACAGATATCCAAAAGTTTTGTGATTTATAGATTCAATTAATCGTAAAAGAAAGTAGATTCTGAAACAAGTTCAGAATGACAGGATTCTTCTTGTTAATTTCTTTTCTTGCCATCAACCCAAATTTATTATATCATTAAATCGTTAAAAGCAAAGAGAATACTTTTGGCAACTTAATAATACAACAATTTATTATATGCAAAAATTTATTATCAACGGTGGAAAACCGCTTGAGGGAAAAATAGACATAATGGGTTCAAAAAACGCCACGACGCCAATTCTTTCCGCTTGCCTTTTAACAAAGGAGGAATGTATTATAGATAACATTCCTCTAATAGTTGATGTTTTAAAAATGATAGAAATTCTGGAAAGTATGGGCGTTGAAACAGAATGGGTTGAAGAACGACAATTAAAAATCAAGGCTGGCGATAATGTCAATCCTGAAAAAATGGATTTTGCTATGGTTGGAAAGATGAGATCTTCAATTCTGCTAATTGGAAGTTTGCTTGCCAGATTTAAAAAATTCAAAATTAAACACCCCGGCGGATGTATTATTGGCGCCAGACCGATTGGAATTCATTTTGACGCGTTGGAAGCGCTTGGCGCGAAAATTACACAGGATGAAAATTTTTATTATTTTGAAGCTGACAAACTTATCGGAAAAACTGTTATCTTAAAAGAATTTTCCGTAACAGCCACGGAAAATTTGATGATGGCAGCAACACTCGCAGAAGGAACAACGACAATAAAAATTGCCGCTATTGAACCGCATGTCCAAGACTTGGCAAGATTTTTAACTAAAATGGGCGCAAAAATCAAAGGACTTGGAATTCATACAATTCAAATAGAAGGCGTGAAAAAATTGCATGGGGCGCAACACAAAATAATTCCTGATCCGATTGAAGCCGGGACTTTCGCGATTGCCGCCACCGCGACAAAAGGGAGCGTAGAAATTAATAATGTGAACTTGCATGAACTTGATTTAGTTTTGGAAAAACTAAAAGAGATTGGAGTAAATTTTAAGACAGAAAAGAATAAAATTATAATCAAGCCAACACCAAATTTGAACGCTATTGCAAAAATAGAAACACGAACTTATCCCGGAATTCCAACGGATTTGCAGGCGCCTCTCGCTGTTCTCGCCACACAAGCAGAAGGCACAACGCTTGTTCACGATACAATGTATGAAGGGCGATTCGCTTATATCAATGAACTTAACAAAATGGGAGCTAACGCGATTATCTGTGATCCACACCGTGTGTTGATCACAGGACCAACTCCGCTCTACGGACAAAATATTATCAGTTTTGATCTCCGCGCCGGAGCAACTTTAATTATCGCCGCCCTGCTTGCCGAAGGACAAAGCGTGATTGAAAAAGTTGATCAAGTTGATCGAGGATACGAAAGGATTGAAGAAAGACTAAAAGAATTGGGAGCGGATATTAGAAGAGAAGGTTAATTGTAATTTATTATTTTTTATCGGAATTTATCCTTTAGGATTTCATTTAGAATTTGTTGGCTCCATGTCTCCTGACTGGAGCCCTTTTGCGACAAAATCGTAGGGGCAGACCTATGTGTCTGCCCTGAATATGGGATAAATTTTATTTTGCCGCATATTAGGGATAGACACACAGGTCTATCCCTACAGCTACAACAACTTTCTGCGAGAACTGGTTTTTTTAACCAGTTCCTTTCGTTTTGAAATC
>CAZBCK010000048.1:0-6943 GCA_964490635.1 uncultured Candidatus Saccharibacteria bacterium
TCAATTACTTTTATCCAGACGAGATATAAACAACGCTGGACAATCTAATAAGTAACTTTATTAATTTTAATTTAAGATTCCGGATAAATTTTTCCACTGTCGCTCCAAAATTTTCCGGAATGACAGAAAAGGAAGGAAGTCCTAAATTAAATATCCAATTTTAATTTAGGACAAAGTTTAAAATAGTTTTTAAAAATATTTACTCTTTTGTCACTCTCATAATTTCTTCCAGCGTGGTAATCCCTTGAACCGCTTTGATAATTCCATCCTCCAGCATAGTTGTCATTCCTTCTTTTATTGCTTTTTTTTCTATTTCTTCACTGGTAGCTTTATTATTTATCAATTTTTCTATTTCTTCGGTTATATTCAATACCTCAAAAACTCCAACTCTTCCTTTATATCCCTCCTTTCTGCATTTTTCGCATCCTTTTCCTCTGGAAAATTTAATGTTGAGCCACATTTCTTTGTTGTTTTTATACTCTCCCTTTATAACCCCTTCTTTTCTAAGGATTTCTGACATCAGATCAATGTTAAAATTTTGGGACATACTTTCATAAACACTTTCATCAATAGTATATTCCTCTCGACATTCAGAACATATTTTACGCACAAGTCGCTGCGATATTATTATATTTATTGTTGATGCCATCAAAAACGGCTCTATACTCATATCTGTAAGACGCGGCAGGGTTCCAGCTGCGCTGTTTGTATGCAGCGTGGACAAAACAAGATGACCGGTTAGTGCCGCATGAACGGCAAGTTCCGCGGTTTCTCTATCTCTGATTTCTCCCACCATAATAATATCCGGGTCTTGACGCAAAAGAGCTCTGAGTCCGGAGGCAAAAGTAAAATTTATTTTTGGATTAACTTGTGTTTGGTTAACCTTTGGCATCCTATATTCCACAGGATCCTCAAGTGTGCTAATATTCACTTCCGGAACATTCAGGATAGCAAGTATCGTATAGAGAGTCGTCGTTTTGCCACTTCCCGTAGGACCGACAACCAGAATCATTCCATCCGGTTTTTGAATCTCCCTCTTGGCAATTTCCAGATCCATTTTTCTAAATCCAATTTGCTTCAAGGTAAGCGCCTTTGTTGATTCATCAAGAAGACGCATTACGATTTTTTCCCCATCAAAAACAGGAATAATTGAAACGCGAAAAGCAACTTTATAATCAGTCGTTTCTATTTTGAATCTCCCATCCTGTGGCAATCTATGCTCGTCTATTTTAAGATTGGAAAGAACTTTTATTCTCGCGATGATCCCCTGTAAAACAGCCTTGGGCAGAGTCATAGCATTATGCAAAATTCCGTCTATTCTAAACCTGATTATCACATCTTTTTCTTCCGGCTCAATATGAATATCACTTGCTCCCTGCAGTATCGCGTGTTTTAAAAATGTATCAACTATTTTAACAACAGGCAGATCTTCCGCGGCCTTTTTCAGATCTACATCTTTTTTACCATCTTTCTTTTCAATTTTTACAACCAGATCTTCTTCGTCACTTGCAATATCCTTAATGCCAATATCTCCAAATTCCGCCTTTAAACTTTTTTGAAATGCTTTTAACGCTTTTTTTAACCCATCTTTACTGGTTAAACACGGAATTATCTCCAATCCTGTTTTCTTACTGATAAAATCTATAAACTGAAGATCGCCGGGATTAAGCATGGCAATTTTTAATTTATTTCCTTCTTTACTAAAAGCAACAGCATTATATTGTCTTGCAACTTGCTCTGGAAT
The DNA here is from genome assembly GCA_964490635.1 of uncultured Candidatus Saccharibacteria bacterium. Lineage (GTDB taxonomy): Bacteria > Patescibacteriota > Minisyncoccia > JAHIHE01 > JAGLIN01 > JAYEHC01. The sequence continues at coordinate 1,745 of CAZBCK010000048.1, forward strand.
AATTTTTAACACACTTTCTTCAATCTCATTTTCTTTAAGATCAATAAAAGGAATTCCCAGAATATATGCTTTAAAATTATTTATTTTTTCTTTAGCGACAAATCCTTTTTCCACTATTACTTTTTCCAGTTTTTTATTACTTTTTTTAGCCTCTTTTGACGCTGCTTCCAAATCTTTTTTTGAAAGTATTTTAAACTCTGTTAGAAACATTTTTAGTTGTTGATCTTCAACTTGCATAAAAAATTGTTATTTATTTTAATATAAAATAAAAAAAACAGAAACCGCTAAAGTCCGGAGTTGCGATATCTGTCCCCCGATAAAATCCTTTTTATTTATAAGCTTCATTTTATTTTTGTTTTATTCTTTATCTTTTTCGCTAAGTTCTGTCTTTATTTTATTATAACATAAACCAGACATTACCCACAAACAAACTTCTTATTTTTCGCTCAGATTCACTTTGATTTATTTGTTTTCCCCTCTGTACAAAATTACCTCTTTTTTTGATTCCCAGACACCATGTAAATTACACTCCGCTTCTGCTGTGATTATGGAATCTTTTTCCAGAGAAATGTTAAACTTTGTTTCGGAGTGGGTTGGCATTCTCAAATTATGGCATTCAAACGCTTCTCCATCAATATAAAGCCGAATACATCTGATATAATGTTCATCCGTCATCGGATGATCAACTTTTCCAACTTTAATCATTACCTCAAACTTTTTTCCTTTCTTGATAAAATCCGGCACCAAAATCCATGGTAGATGTTTTTGCTCAAACTCTGTTAAGTTTTCTATGTCTTTTGCCTTTTGAATTTTCATTTTTTTATTTTCATTACTAATTATGTGTTAATTATGCTTTAACTTTACAAATTTGGCAAGTTAAAATTTGAGAAACCAATTAAAATAAACTGAATTTTTTATAAGCATTAAATAAAAATTGGCAAATCTTGATTAACCTTGTCAATACCAAAAAAATTTTGTAGAATAATAATGCAGGTTGTGAATTATGGTTTTTGCTATTTGGCAACGAATTTATTGTTCACTATGAATTTACAATTTTAACTAAATTTTATGTCAAAGGGACAATGGGGAACACCCGCTTATAAAGGCAAACCGCATCCGATAAAAGCCGCTAATACTTTTATGTTGGTTTTGGTGATTATTCTTCTGATTGGTTTTATTAAAGCGGGATTGCGCGAGGGCTGGTTTGAAGCGATTGGGATTTGATAATGTATTAATTATTTTAAATTACAAAATTCAATATTTCACTGTCATTGCGAGAAATGAAGTGGAGCGATAGCGGAACGAAATGCCGAAGCAATTCCGTAACTACGCGCGAAGAGTTTAATTACGGGATTGCTTCGGTCGTACCTCCCTCGCAATAACAGTAAAATTTACATATTTCGTAATTCAAGATAATTAGAAAATCCAACAAAAAAACAGCGATGTTCCAATCGCTGTTTTTTTAATCAAACTACTTATTTTTTCTCATCATCTTTCTTTTCGTCCTTCACATCTTCATATTCACCTTCAACTGGTCCTTTATTCTCTTCTTTTTTTTGTTTATCGTCAGCTTGTTTATTTCCGGAAGCTTGTCCCGCCTGCTGTTGATACATCGCCGCGCCGATCTTTTGCGCTTCCAGAGATAATTCCTCAGACGCTTTTTTAATAGCTTCCAAATCATCGCTGTCTTTTATTTTCTTTAACGCCTCAACTTTTTCTTCAATAGATTTTTTGTCTTCCGTTTTGATCTTATCGCCTGCGTCGCGCAAAAGTTTTTCCGTAGTATAGACAAGCGTGTCTGCGTTATTTTTAATTTCTATTTTCTCTTTTTTCTTCTTGTCTTCTTCCGCATGCGCGTCTGCGTCTTTTTTCATTTTTTCAATTTCCTCTTCCGAAAGTCCAGAAGACGCTTCAATCCTAATTGACTGTTCTTTACTTGTCGCTTTATCTTTCGCTTTAACATTTAAAATTCCATTTGCGTCAATATCAAACGAAACTTCAACTTGCGGAACTCCCCGCGGAGATGGCGGAATACCATCCAGAACAAATCTCCCCAGCGATTTATTATCAGCTGCCATTTCTCTTTCGCCCTGCAGAATATTTATTTCCACTGACGGCTGATTGTCCGCAGCGGTTGAAAACACTTGCGTTTTAGCGGCTGGAATTGTTGTATTCTTTTCGATAAGTTTTGAAGAAACTCCGCCTAGCGTTTCAATTCCAAGAGAAAGCGGAGTAACATCTAAAAGCAAAACATCTTTCACTTCTCCGCCCAGCACTCCGCCCTGGATCGCGGCGCCGGTGGCAACCACTTCATCCGGATTAATTCCTTTGTGCGGCTTTTTGCCAAAAAACTTCTTTACTGTTTCTTGAACAATTGGCATTCTGGTCATTCCGCCGACTAAAATAACTTCGTTGATATCGCCAATACTGAACTTCGCGTCTTCAAGCGCTTTTTTGCACGGCTCAAGAGTTCCCTGCACCAGATCATCAACCAGTTCTTCAAGTTTCGCCCTGGTCATTTTCAAATTAAGATGTTTTGGCCCCGACTCATCAACAGTAATGAACGGTTGGTTTATTTCTGTTTCCACAGCTGAAGAAAGTTCGTGTTTTGCTTTTTCCGCCGCTTCTTTTAGCCGCTGCAATGCCATTTGATCCTTGCTTAAATCAACACCATTCTCTTTTTTGAATTCATCAACCATCCAATTGATAATTTTCTGATCAAAATCATCGCCGCCCAAATGAGTATCGCCATTTGTCGCTTTCACTTCAATTGTATCATCTCCAACTTCCAAAACGGAAACATCAAAAGTTCCACCGCCCAAATCATAAACGACTATTTTTTCGTCTTTCTTTTTGTTAAATCCATAAGCCAGCGCTGCCGCTGTCGGTTCGTTGATAATTCTTTTCACATCAAACCCGGCAATTTTTCCGGCGTCTTTTGTCGCTTGTCTCTGCGAATCATTGAAATAGGCCGGAACAGTAATTACCGCTTCGGTTATTTTCTCTCCCAGTTTCTCTTCCGCGTCGCTTTTCAGTTTTTGCAAGATCATCGCGGAAATTTCTTGCGGCGTATGATCTTTATCTCCCATTTTTACTTTTACGCCCTCACCCGCTTTGACGATTTTAAACGGCACAAGTTTTATATCCTCCTGGATCTCCTGATCTTCAAAGCTTCTTCCAATCAGCCTCTTCACAGAAAACACAGTGTTTTCTGGATTAGTGACTGCTTGTCTTTTCGCAAGCAACCCGACCAGCCTCTCTCCTGATTTGCTAACGGCGACCATAGAAGGAGTTGTTCTGTTTCCTTCTTTGTTCTCTAAAATTCTTGGCTCTCCCGCTTCAACGATCGCCATCGCTGAATTAGTGGTTCCAAGATCAATTCCTAAAATTTTACTCATATTTTTTTATTGTTAAATTATTTAATTAATTGTTAAATTGTCACATTGTCAAATTGTCGCAAGTATTTTATAAAACTGGCAATTTGACAATTTAGCAATCTGGCAATTCATCACTTCTTAATTTTAACAGGGATTTCTTTGATAATTTTTTTCTCAACTTTCGGAACGGTAATTCTCAATATTCCGTCTTTGCTTTCTGCGTTTGCTTTATCGCCTTTGACATGGACAGGCAAACTGACCGAACGCATAAAGTTTCCCGATCTTATTTCTTTGCAATAATAATCCTTTTCTTTTGTTTCTTTTTCTTCTTTCTTTTCTCCCTTAACCGTCAAAATATCGTTTTCAACCGTAACTTTTACATCTTTCGGAGCAACTCCAGCCAGCGAAACCTCCGCCACCACATCATTTTTTGTTTGATATACATCCATTGACGGCACGGTTTTTCCGAACATCGCCGGAACCATTGGGAAAAAATCTTCCTCAAAAAACCTGTCAACATCTCTAAAGGGTTTCCATTTTATAATATCCATGATTTATCACCTCCTTTCATAAATTTAGAATGATAAATGATAAATGATTTTTAACCGAGATCTTTCTTTTATTCGCCATCCTTCGCATCATCCAGCCCTCCGTAACATCCCATACAGCCGAAACAGCCGAGAGATCCGCCGTTATCGCCATCTTTGCTGATTTCTACCATCTCAACGCCGCAGCATAAGGGAACGCTGCCATCATTGTTTCTTTCTTTAACTTCTTTAACATTCCCGCAATTTTTCGCGCATTTGTAAATTTTTGACATAGATAGATTTAAATTATAAATTTGTTAATCTTTATTTCCCGCTACTTTTACCTTTCCCACTCTCACAACTTTTCCAAACATTCTATATCCCTTTTGAATTTCCGTAATAATAATTCCTTCCTCCTGATCTGATTCTTCTTCGCCGACTGATTCAAACAAATTGGGATCAAATTTCTCTCCGACTGATTTTATTTCTTCCACTCCGATATCTTTCAAAAAATTATCAAACTGGCTTTTAATGCAAATTATCCCTTTCGCCCAATCGGTGTTTTTCAAATCTTTCGGCAAATGTTTTATCGCTAATTCGAAATTGTCTATCGTCGGCAAAAGTTTGATAATCATATCTTCGCTGGCGTATTTCCGAAATTCCTCCAAATATTTCTCCTGATCCTTCTTATAATTCACAAAATCCGCCTTCGCCCTCTGCCACCCCGCAAGATTTTCCTCCGCCTGTTTTTTATATTCTTTCAACTCTTTCTTTATTTCTTTCAGAGTTTTGGATTTTTCTTTTTTTTGGGTTGACATATTTTTAGGATAGTGGATACTATTTACAAACTAGTACAAAGGAGACAAAAAATGAAATACAGATATAGAACTAGAATGGGAACTTGTATGCTTATATTATATGCTCTTTTTAGGAGCAATATAAGCTACTCCAAACTGAAAAAGTGCGTTAAGGAGAGTAGGATAAAAAAGTAATTTCCAAATTCTGTTTCAGCTGCGCGTTTTGAAGTGTAGAGTGTAGTAATAACAGAGCTCTACCTGAAAGCGGGAATAAAGTGATATTTCAGGTTGAACTCCGTTTCATTCCGCTATCGCTCTATTCCACTACGCTCAACAGTCCAAAAAATTTTTTCAGGTCAAACTACGCTACACTTGACACTCTAAACAAATACTACGACAGCAACTTCTTTAAATAATCAATCAGCGACACATTCCTTGAATATTTCATCCTCTTCGGACCGATAATTGCTAGCAAACCTTCTTCGCCGTTTTTAAAAT
>CAZBCK010000049.1:0-6867 GCA_964490635.1 uncultured Candidatus Saccharibacteria bacterium
GGAGGAAGCGGGGTATTATGAAGAAAGATAAAAAAGAGATAAAAATAAATTTATGCCTCAATTTTCATATAAGGCGGTTAGCGCCGACAAAAAAATAAAATACGGAAAACTTCTGGCGATTGATAAAGGTGATTTGCTCAGAAAACTTAGTAATATGGGTTTAACGCTTCTTTCTTCTGAAGAAAAGATCAGTGAGAAAAAAGAAAAAAACGAGATCAACATATCTAAAATTCTGAAGAGAGTGAGTGTAATTGACAAGATGCTTTTTACGCGCCATTTGGGCGTTATGTTAAAAGCAGGATTGCCTTTTTCAAGAGCGCTGACAGTCTTGTCGGAACAAACAAGCAATGCCTATTTCAAGGAGATTTTGGAAAGTGTTAAAGAGGATGTGCAAAAAGGAAATTCATTGGCGAATAGTCTGGCAAAATACCCGAAAGTTTTTAACGGGCTTTTTATTAGTATGATCAGAGTCGGAGAAACAAGTGGAAATTTAGAGGAGGTTTTGGATATTCTTGCTTTGCAGTTAAAGAAAAGTCACGAGTTAAGCTCAAAAGTAAAAGGCGCTATGATGTATCCTGCGGTAATAGTTTTTGCTATGATAACAATAGGAGTGTTAATGATGATTTATGTTGTTCCAACCCTTTTGGGAATTTTTGAGGAAATGGAAACTGAACTTCCGGCGACGACAAAAGTAATAATATTTATAAGCGATACCTTACAAAATTATGGAATTTTTGTTTTTTTGGGTTTTGTTTTTTTGGCGGGTTTGTTTTCTTGGGTGATTAAAACTGCGAAAGGTAAAAAAGCATTTGATTATTTTTTATTGCATACTCCGATTATAGGGAAGATTATTTCAAAAATTAATATGGCAAGATTTTCAAGGACTTTGAGTTCTATGATCTCTAGCGGGGTCTCAATTGTGAGCGCGCTGGAAATTATTTCCGGTACGCTTGGAAACACATATTATAAAAATTCCGTAAAAAGAGCGTGTGACGATATGCAGAAAGGAGTTGCGCTTAGCGAAGTGATTGGCAGATACGGAAAACTATACCAGCCTCTGATGGTACATATGATTGAAGTCGGAGAAGAAACAGGAACTCTTGAAAATACCTTAAAACAAGTAGCGGAATTTTATGAAGAGGAAATTGATCAGATCACTTCAAATATGTCCTCAATAATTGAACCGGTCTTAATGCTTGTTATTGGTGGCGCTGTTGGATTTTTTGCTGTTTCTATGATTCAACCAATGTATTCAATTATGGGAAGTATGTAGAGAGGAGTTGTAAAGTAGAAAGTTTATAAAGTTCATAAAGTAATTTGCCCAAATAAGAAAATACTTTTATAATACAAACAGATAAAGGTGTCAAACAAAAAAATAAAAATAAAAATAAAAAATATTATGTGTGAAACTCTAAATTCCAAGTTTCAAAATAAGAACGGTTTTACGCTTGTTGAAGCTGTGGTAAGTATTGCTATATTTTTAATAATTTCTGTGGCGCTTTTTGCGCTATTCGGAGTTGTGCTAAATACGATCAGAAACAACAGAGCAAGAATTGTTGCTAACAATGTTGCGTTGGAGGAACTGGAGATTATAAGGGGGATGGAATTTGATGATATAAAAACAGAAGTAGGATGGGTGCCGGCGGGACTATTGAAAAGTGAAAAGACAGTGACCAAAGCGGGATTTGAATTTACTGTTGAAACAGATATTGCTTTTGTTGACGACGAATATGACGGAGTGAATCCGACGGATCTGTTTTTTAACGATTACAAAAAAGCAAGAGTAAAAATTTCCTGGCTGAGTCCGATTACGAATAGTCAGGAAACAGTCGTGATGAGCACGACAATAGTTCCTCCGGGAATGGAGGGTTTAAGCGAAAATAAAGGGGGATTGTTGATTACGGTGTTTAATGCCGTGGGAGAAGTTATTTCCGGAGCGAGTGTCCATGTTGAAAGCGCTTTAGAAAGTTATTCCGTTGATGCCTTAACAGACCTGAATGGAAGATTATGGGTTTCAGATCTGGAACCGTCAGATGATTATCACATCATTGCCACAATGGACGGTTATAGCACAGACCAAACCTATCCGGTTGATAATAATCTTGCTTCTCCTGATTACAATCCCAGTCCGACAAAACCCGACACTATCGTTATTGCTAACTCTGTCACGGCGATCGGGTTTTCAATTGATGTTCTGGGACATTTGAACATCCAAACGGTTAATTATGACAATCCGCAAAATTGGAAAATTAATTCCGATCTTGGAGCAGACAGCCAAACAGAAACGGCAGTTGATATTGATAGCGGAGATAATTTATTTCTAATTTGGAAAGATGACAGAGACGGTCCGGAACGATTGTACGCTCAAAAATACAGATATAATCCGATAACCGGGTTGTATGAAAAACAATGGGCAGACGATCTTCAGATCACTACTGCAAACAATAAAGCAAATCCGAGAGTAGTTGTTTCCGGAACGACAAATTTTTATATCATAGGAGCTGACGACAGAAATGGAAATAAGGATATATTTTTAGAAAAATACAACTCTGCTGATGGCAGCGCAGTATGGAATGGTGTTAAAGTTAATGTTGACGCAAGTAGCTCTGATCAGATAAAAGCGGATCTGGCCGTTGATTCGTCCGGGAATATGTATATTGTTTGGATGGATGATAGAAATTCGAATTGGGATATCTACGCGCAGAAATATGATCCGGCTGGAAATAATTTATGGGTTGCTGATCTAAAAATCAACAGCGACGCGGGTGTTGCCAATCAAGAAAATCCGAAAATTGCTGTTGATGATGAAGATAATTTTTATGTTGTTTGGGAAGATGAAATAAGTGGTGATGAAGATGTGTTTTTGGCAAAATTCGATCCGAACGGCAATACTTTATTTGCCGGTAAAAAAGTAAATACTGACAGTTCGGGACTTGACCAGTTTGAGCCGTCAATTGTTTTTGACGGAAGCGATTATTTATATATTTCATGGACCGACAAAAGAAATTGCCAGCCGGATATTTACGCGCAGAAATATGATAAGCTTGGAGACATCGCAATAAGTGGGGATTGGACAATCGGCGATGTAAAAATAAATGATGATACTTTGCCTGACGCGTGGCGAACCGGATCAGCTGTCGCTTATTTTGATGATAGTGCGATTTATTTTTCGTGGGAAGATAATAGGAATGGAAACGATGATATTTACTCAACAAAATTTGATTCCGAGGGAAACAAACTTTGGAGTTATGATCTGATTATGAATAGCAGCGTCGATAGCGCGCAAAACGCTCCGGACATAGTTACCGATTCAATGGGATATGGAATTACTGTTTGGGAAGACGCCAGAGGAGGGGATTTTGATATCTATGCCACGAGATATAAAGACCTTGGATTTTTTATAAGAACCAATGTGCCAGTAACTGTAACCGGAGCAAAGCTAAAAGGGGCTTATCCGAACGGTGATCCTCCTCCTGATAATTTTCCTATTTATAAATATTCAGAAACCTTTACAAGCGATGCCAGTGGCGAGATAAGTATTGGAGACGGGACAACTGAGATAGAATGGGACCTTTACAATTTTAGCGTTGACGAGTCTCATACTATCATATCTACTGACCAGCCGGATCCGCTTTCAATAGCTCCTGGCGGAACGGAAAATTTTATAATTAATGTGGAACCGTGATCGTGTAATGCGAAGAGTATAACATGTAACGCAAAACATATAACAAAAATATATGGGAGGGCAGAATCAATTTCATAGTGAACTAAAATTATTAATAGATGAATATGTTAATAAAGTTTATGATTGCACAAAAAATTTTCCGAAAATGGTTTTTTAAAGGAGAGTAAGTATTTAATTTACTTTTTTTACAAAAGAAATTATTTAACCAGAAAAGAATATAACAAATTATTAAAACTATCCGAAAGAATAGGAGCGATGCTTTGGGGAACTATTCGCAATGTATAACGCAAAATGTGTAACATATAACACAATATAAAAATCACATTACACGTTGCACATTACACATTATAAGTTATATGATAATATGTTACATGTTACACAACACATGTTACACAACAAATCAGGTTTTACTCTCATTGAATTGATAATCGCTGTTGCTATTCTTGCAATAATAACTGTCGCGATTAGTCTGCTCTTTATTAATTTATATAAAGAACAAGCATCTGATGTTGCCAGAATAAAAAGGATAGACACAGCGAGTAAAACAATTGAAATGATGAGTGGCGAGATCAGAAAAATGAACAGGGCGGAAAACGGAATTTTTCCTTTGGAAGTTGTTCAAGAACAAGCGCTTGTGTTTTATTCGGATGTTGATAATGACGGACTGACAGAAAGGATAGAATATTCTTTGAACGGAACTGCGCTGGAAAGAAAATTGATTGAGCCTGGCGATAGTCTGGACTACTCAGGGACAGAAACGATAGCTGTTATTGCCGGCGGAATCAGGAATGGAACTGAACCGATATTCAAATATTACGACGAGAATTATACGGGCAGCGAAGATCCGATGTCTGAACCGATAAGTGTTACAAGCGTAAAAATAATTGAAATCATTCTTGACATAAACGCGGATGAAAAATATCTCTCAAGCCCTTTGCGCATGGAAACAAAAATTCATCCAAGAAATTTAAGAAATTTTGATTAGATCGTATATTATATAATAGTACTATAGATAGATATAACACTGTGAAACCGCACTGTCATTCCCGCGGAGTTACGATAAGTGTATTTTTTAACTCTGTTGTATTTCTTGGTGCTATTTATCCATATCAAAATTTGTTGCGTGACAAGAATTTTGATTCTACTATATTATGAGTAATAAACAAAAATATGAAAAAGATAGCTTTAATTGAAGATGATACAATCATCAAAGAAATGTATAAAATGAAACTGGAAATGGAAGGGTATAATGTTGTTTGCGCTGAGGATGGAGAAAAAGCGCTGGAAGTAATAAAGAAAGAAATGCCAGATTTGATTTTGTTGGATATTTTAATGCCTAAAAAAGACGGATTTGAAACGCTTAAAGAATTAAAAAATTCCGAAGACGGGAATGTTAAATCTGTTCCCGTAATAATGTTGACTAATCTCTCAAACAAAGAAGATGTTGCCGAAGCAAAAAAACTTGGAGCTGTTGACTATTTGGTAAAAGCAAAAATAACTCCCAATGAAATTGCCGGCAAAGTCAAAGATTTTTTAAAATCGTAAAATTTCTAGAATTAAAGATATATGTCAATCGTAAAAGTAACAAACGCGAGCGTTGTTTATAATAAAGGTTCTGAAAATCAGGTGAATGCTCTATTAAATGCCACTTTGGAAATTGAGCCGAAAGAATATATTATTATTTTTGGTCCTTCTGGATGCGGGAAATCAACTCTCTTGAATGTGATCGCGGGACTGGAAAGACCAACTGACGGAGAAGTAAGTGTTAACGAAGAAAATCTTGGCGAGATGAATGACGACCAGCTGGCGAAATTTCACTGCACGGAAATAGGGATGGTTTTTCAGGCGTATAATCTTATTACCAGTTTGTCGGTAAGGGATAATGTTATTCTTCCTCAAATGTTTCTTGGGATTAGCGATAAAAAAACACGCAGGGGAAAAGCGGATAAATTGCTTGACAGGTTTGGGATTCTTCCCCAAGCAAACAAAATTCCAACTCAGCTTTCCGGCGGTCAGCAACAGAGAATTGGAATAGCGCGCGCTTTGATCAATGATCAGCCGATAATTTTAGCTGATGAGCCGATTGGGAATCTTGATTCGAAATCCGCCGCGAATGTGCTGGAAATACTAAAAGACTTGAACGAAAAAGAAGAAAAAACAATTATTATGGTTACTCACAATCCTGAATATCTTGATTATGCCCACCGCGTTTTTTATATGAAAGACGGAAGAATAGAACACGAGGTTGTTAATAAAAAGAAAAAACAACGCAAAGTTGAAAAGAAAAATATCTCAAGTTCAAGAAATAATGAATTTGATATTCTCTTGAAATCATTTCCCGGGCTTTCGGAAGCGCAACTTCATTTGCTGATGATTCCTTTCAAGGCGAAAGTTCTTTCTGAGTATTTACTAACGCCTTTGGATATTGACAGAATCCAAAGGATGGAAGGATTTATCAAAGACAGATTATCAGGCAAGTTGGTTAAATATGAGTTTAGAATGATGCTTGACAAGTCTTTTGAAAAAGGAGGAGTTGGATTGGACGAAAGGACGGCGGCTCATTATTCCGCGGAAACGGAAAAAATTATGGAAAGCGCCAGATTGCTGCGCAGAGATTTTAAAGGTACTGCGGAAAAATTCAATCTTGAGGAATTTGAGTTGAAAGTAAAACTAATTACGCGTTATCTAACTCTCTCATTTGCTAAAAATATAGACGAAAGACAAAAAGCAAGAATTGAACAACTGGTAGGAATGAGGCTGAAAAGTAAAATAGGAAAAGAAATATTTATGAAGGCAATAGATGCTCCTTTTAAAGAAGGAGGTGCGGGACTTGACAAAAGAGCTGTTCAAAAAATCGCCAGAGATTTGGAAGTCATTTTGCTTGTTAATTTCGGACTTGAAGAAAAGAAATAAAATCCAATACAAAATATTTTAGAAAAAAGTGAGGTTTTATGGCAAAGCGACTTTCGCGGGAATTTAATCCGCGCGATTGTCACGATGAGTGTTTTGTATTTTGTGATATTTAGGAAGTTGTTTTTAATAAATATAAATAATAATTTGATATAATGGGAAATAATTCACGCATTGAAATAATGTGTTATAATATAACCAAGCAAAAATAACCTCTAAATAAAAAAACTATGTCTATTCTGTCTCTCTATTCAAAAATTCAATTGAAGATT
>CAZBCK010000050.1:0-6701 GCA_964490635.1 uncultured Candidatus Saccharibacteria bacterium
TTTAATATTCCATTCTGCGCGCCGAATTCGCTGACGACATTGCCGGCATTGATTATTCCAAATTTCAAAGCGGTTTCCAGGTCACCAGTCAGTATAAATCCTCCAACTAAAGCCGAACCAAACGAGTCCCCCGCGCCAGTCGTGTCAATCCTGTCTTTGGAAGTGGCGGGAGAAAACAAAACATTTTTGTTGCCGCCAAATAAATAAGCTCCATTCACTCCATCCGTTACGGCAACTGTTTTTGGTCCCCAGCTCTTTATGGCTTTACACAAAACAGCCATATCATTAATTTCATTGTAATCCAATTTTATATTTTTGTCGCTCTGAACCAATTCAATCGCTTCGTCTTTGTTAACAATTAAAATTTCTGTATTCTTCAAAAGTTCCGCTATTTTATCTTTTCCAGCGCTAATTTGTGTCGCGCCGGGATTCCAGGCTAATTTTATCTTACTTTCTTCAATCGTCTTATTTATTTCACTTAAACCTTCTTCCCAATTCCCCGCTAAAGAAGTCAGATAGATCCACTCGTTTTTATTTATATTATCTTTTTTAATCTCCAGATAATCACTCGCGCCTTTATAAACAAAAATAACCCGCTCGCCTCCGCCTTTGTTTTTATTAACCACAATAAGAGCAAATCCGGTTTTTTTGTTTTCGTCAGTCTGAACCAGATCTGTTTTGACCCCAATTTTTTTTAGATTTTTTATAGCCGATTCTCCTTCACCGTCATTCCCAACCCGGCAATTTACAGAGGTTTCTATTCCGATCCGGACAAAAGTAGCAGCGGCATTGCACGCCCCACCACCGAAGTTAAGATAAACACCATCGCTTTTTATTTTCGCACCATACTCAAAAGCAAGCAACGATTGTTCTGTTAGATTTTCCGGCGTTTTAATAATTTTTCCTTTATCAGTTAAAAAAGTTATATCCCGAACTGCGCTTCCAATTGTAGTGATATTTGACATAGATTTTAATTTAAAAAAATATATTAGCTTTGAAATTTTTCAAAGAATTCTTTAATCTCGTTCATCCCAACGATTCCAATTCTCAATATTTTGGGGATTCCTGTTGTCAGATCGATAATTGTTGACGATTTTGGATTTCCTACTTTTCCGGCATTTATAAACAAATCCGGTTTCAACTCGCTAGATTCAAACTTTGAAATTATTCTATTCGGATCCAGCAAATTTTTCTCTCCGGAAATATTCGCGCTGGTCGCAGTTATCGGAAAATCTATTTTATTCATCAGAGCTGAAATAAATTCATTATCCGAAATTCTCACCGCCACAGTTTCTCCGTTTCCCGTTAAAGCATACGGAAGAATATCTTTTTTTCTTAGTCTAATCGTGATCGGTCCCGGCCATATTTTATTTAGTATTTTTTCTACTCTTAAATCAACACACGCGATCTTTCTTACCATTTTTATATCTCTTGCAATAATTAACAATGGCTTGCTCCTGTCTCGTTTTTTTATTTTATAAATTTTCAAAACCGCATCCTCGTCCAGAGTGTTCGCGCCAAGTCCATACAAAGTATCTGTCGGATAAATAACAACTTTTCCGCCTTTTAAAATTTTAGTGGCAATTTCTGATATTTCTTCTATTTGATTTTTGTCGCTTAGATCAAGTTTTATCTGTTCCATAAATATAATTTACCATAAATTAACTTTTTTATCAACTTAAATTTTTAATTAGATTCTTAATTTCCCCCTCCTTAGACAAGGAAGGACTAGGAGTAGTTGAAGATTTAGATAGTTTTCCAACCCCTCCCAACCTCCCCTTTTCTGAGAGAAGGAGCTTCGTGATTTACAACAAATAAAAAAAGACCTCAATTATACAAAATAAAGTCTTTTTTAAATCAAAATTTTATACTGTGATCTTTTCAATTTCAATTTCCGTAAAGAATTGCCTGTGTCCCGCTCTTCTGTTATACCTCTTCTTCGCTTTATGTTTCACAACTTCAATTTTTCTAGCTCTGCCTTGCTTTAATATTTTTGCCTCAACCTCAGCACCTTTAATTATCGGCTCGCCGATATTAATGTGTTCACCGTCTTCTGAAGAAGTCAGCAAAATTTGATCAAAAACAAACTTCGTTCCTTCCTCGCCTTTAATCTTTTCAATTTTTAATTTATTCTTCGGAGAAACTTTATACTGTTTCCCGCCAGTTTTTACAACCGCAATCATAATTGTTTTGTTATTATATATAGGACTTACGCGTTTGCAAAAATTTTAAGCTATTTTTTAAATTTTCCTGTTTTCAATATCTCACCTAACCTCCCCTAAAAGAGGAGGGATTATTGCCTCTCCTACGGAGAGGAATTGGCTCTCCCTTTTTTAGGGGAGAGTTAAAGAGAGTATCAGGCAAACACATAAGTCCTATTATATTTAAAATATTTTTTAGAGAAGGGATAGCTTCAGCTTTTTATAAAGAAAGAATAAAGCAAGTCATCCCAGTGCCATACCGTAGTTTCAGCACTTGCACTTGTTACGATAATGTGTGGACAGACCTTACTCAATGCCAAATCTAGATTTAAGATAAAACCTCCTAAAGACGAAACCAATCGTCAAAGTTTTTCTTTTTTCTACACTCCAACATTAGAGCAATTTTATCGTATTAATCGGGTTTAGATCACTACATATGCTGTGTCGAGTGTGGTCATTATGGTTATTACTACCATAACAACTAAATACTACCAGCCAATGGCTTTTGTGTCAAGAAAAAAATCCTAGCAATCGGAGTATCAAACGAGCAATAGCGGAGTTTGATTGAAATATCAACGAATAGTAGAACTCCGCTGTCGCTCGTTCTACACTCCGTATAAAGAATTACTCTTTATTTTTTTTTCCTCTCAATTCCAGCCCAAAAACAATCACAGTCATTAAAATAAATAAAACCGCCAAAGACAATACCTTGCCAACACTTTGAAAAGCAAGCGCGGAGATGCCAAAAATCAGACAAATAAAATAAATAAATAAAACTACTTTTTTCTGTGTCCATCCCAGTTCCAAAAGTCTATAATGAAAATGAAGCCTATCGCCTTGAAATGGTGACTTTTTGTTTTTTATTCTTTTCGCTATTACCCAAACAGCGTCTAAGATCGGAAATCCCATTATCAAAAGCGCGGTGGCAATTTTCCCGCCGGAGAATATCGCAATGACAGCAAGGATAAATCCCAGGAACATTGATCCGCTTGTGCCCATAAAAATCTTCGCGGGATAAAAATTAAAAAACAAAAATCCCAAAATCGCGCCAGCTAAAATTATGGATATTATTCCCAGTGGCGGCTGGTTTACCAAACTGGAAATGCTCAGAAAAAATAAAGTCACCGCGCCAATCAACCCAACTCCGCCTGCCAATCCATCAAGCCCATCAAGCCAATTCATTATATTCATAAACCCAACGATCCAAAAAAATATAAACAATGAACCGAGAATTGAATATTGAATATTGAATATTGAATATTGAATTTGATCTAGTCTGAACTCAGCTCCGCCAAATGGATTGGCGATATAATCAACGCTTAGCCCAGCATAAATTATTATTAAAACTATAACAATTTGTCCTAACAATTGCTTCTTCCACGACAAATTTTTTAGATCATCACAAACGCCAAAAAATAAAATTAGCAAAGAGGAAATAATTACCCCCCATTTCAAATCATCAAACTGCAGATCACCATTCAGAAAAATAGTCGCTAAAAAAGAAATTATGACAGCGACTCCTCCAAATCTGGCAATATTTTTCCAATGAATTTTATTTTTTTTTAACTTGTCATACAATTTATATTTGTCCCCAAATTTAATAAAAGCTCTTGTTAAAACAAGAGACAAGACAAACGCTATTAAAAATGGTTTGAGATATATAAACATTTAAATTTTATTTTATTACAGTCCCCGCAAAAATTTTCCCATCCAGATAATTTTCAAAATTCTTTAATTTTTTTCCGTTTAGAATCGCTACTTCAATTCCCAGTTTTTCCGCTTCACGGCTAGCAATAGGATCAAACGGGCTATTCATTCTTGGCTTCCATTTATTGCCAACGATTTTTCTAAAATCTTTCCAGCTAATATTTTCAATTGGTTTCGCATTTTTATATTTCTTTGGGTCATTGTCATAAACATAATCAATATTGGAAAGATTGACTAAGTTTCCAATCCCATAGGTTTTCGCGACATATACCGTGTCATAATCAGTTGACCAGCCAGGCTTGTATCCGGAGCCGATGATAATTGGCTTATTCGTAACAATTTTCCGGTGCGGATTTGTGATAGTTTCTTTGCACACCAAATCGTCAAACAAAATTCTCATAAGTTGCGCATTGTATCTCGTCGCATAAATTCCAATCCAGTCCAGTTCGCTATTTTTAAGTTTCCTGACTTTCTTTGCGGCATCATTATATTTTCTATTAAGTTCCCCGCCTCCGCACATAATTATAAACTTATTTCCCTTTTTCACCTTTCTAAAAATCAGCTTTCTGAATTTTTTTATAAATTCATAATCAACTTCATCGGGAACGATCAAAGACCCACCAAGAGAAATAATGTAAGTTTTTTTATTTTGTTTTTCTTTTTTAGACATAGACAAAACTATTTACAATAAACTTGGATAATTATCTCTTATAATATCTTTCATTTCCTCCGGTCTTATAACTCCAAATTCGGTAATAAACCCTGTAATAAACTCCGGCGAAACCATATCAAATGCAAAATTTACAATATTAAGACCTTTTGGCGATTCCATCCATAAATTTTTATATGACTCAATTTCCACCGGAATGTCCGTAATATCATAGAATCCTTTTTTAATTTTCAAAACGCTCGTAACAATATAAACAGGAATTTTTTCATATTGCGCCGATACTGCAATTCCATAACTTCCCACTTTATTTATTGAAACACCGTTTATTGTAATTGCGTCAGATCCCATTAGGACCAAATCAATATCAAGTTCGCTCCCGCTCTTTTTGCTAATGACAAATGGAGCAGCGCTATCCATAATCATTGTTACATCTATGTTGTCATCTACCATTTTTTTTGCTGTTACTCTCCCTTGAAAAACAGGTCTTGTTTCCGTACTAAACACTTTTAAGTTTATGCCATCTTTGCCGCCAGTAACTGATCTTAAAATATTACGCACGCCTGAAGAATGGCAATGAGTGAATATATTAAGCGGTCTATATTTTTTTGTGATCGATTTTATAACCTTCACTCCGTTTTTGACAAACAATTTTTCGTTTTCCTTTATCGTTTTTTTGAATTCGTTTGTTTTATTGATAACAATTTTACTGCAATCTTCCACACTCTTTACTTTTGAATCTTGTAATTCAAAAAGTATAAAACCGAGCACATTCTGAGCCATTGTCTCGCTTGGTTTCATCAACGATAATTTTTTAGCGATATTTCTTATTTCCACTATAAAATCTTCCTTGCTTTTTGATCGTTTCATTATTTCTTTTTTATCCTCAAGCAAAGCATCAATAACTATTCTGGTTACAGTGGTAGCACCTTGAACTTGAAACGATTTCGTGTCTTTAAACATTTTGTCAAATTCCTTACTCATATTTTTATTTTTTACTTTCTTAATCCTATATAGTTTATTTTATCACTATTACCTTCTTTTATCAAATCAGTAAAAACTTTTTCTATATCTTCAATTCCAATATTTCTTCCGCCGATACCATAGATATAATTATACAATTTCGGTCCTTTGCTTAAATTATACAAAGACGATCTAACTTCCGTAAAAACAGGGCTGTAATTTCCATACGAAATTGACCGGTCTAAAACTGCCACCGCCTTTGCGTTTGACAGCACTTTGGCAATCTCCATATTTGGAAACGGTCTCATCGTTCTTATTTTGATCAGTCCGACTTTTTTTCCTTTTTTTCTCATTTCGTCAACCACTATTTTCGCTGTTCCCGCGGTTGAACTCAATGTCATTATCACATAATCAGCATCATTTGATTTATATTTTTCTATAAAACTATACTTTCTTCCCGTTAAATTATAAAACTCCTTGTCCACCTGCGCTATCACTTTTCTGCTATTCTCCATCGCTTCCACCTGCTGATATTTATGCTCAAAGAAATAATCAAACAGATCAAGAGGTCCGATGGTAATCGGCTTTTTTATATTCAACAAAGGATGCTCCGGATTATATTCACCGATGAATTTTTTTATTAATTTATCTTTTTCAATAATTACATTCTCTACCGAATGAGAAGTAATAAACCCGTCTTGCATCACCATAACCGGCAAAAGGACTTCGCTATTTTCCGCGACTTTCAAAGCTATAATTGTATTGTCATACGCTTCCTGCGCATTCTCGCTATAAAGCTGCAGCCAGCCGGCATCGCGAAGAGGCATTGAATCCGTATGATCGCAATGAATATTTATCGGCGCCGACAAAGCGCGGTTTGAAATTGGCATTACAATCGGCAGTCGCGAGCCGGAAGCGATATAAACAATTTCCGCCATCAAAGCAAGCCCTTGCGAAGCGGTTGCCGTCATTGCCCTGCCCCCCGCCGCGGAAGCGCCAATTACCGCGCTCAACGCGCTGTGTTCCGACTCCACATTTATTAGTGATGTATCAACTTTTCCGTCCGCCACCATTTGCGCGAACGCCTCAATAATCGGCGTCTGCGGTGTAATCGGATACGCCGCCATAACATCCGGATTGATCTGCCGTATCGCATGAGCGAC
>CAZBCK010000051.1:0-6485 GCA_964490635.1 uncultured Candidatus Saccharibacteria bacterium
TATTTGTTGATTAGCTATAATTGTATTGTAGTAGAAAATGAATAGAAAGTAAAAACTAAATACCAATTTAAATTTATGATGAGTGAATTTCAAAAATCAATTAAAGCAATACTCTATGACAGATTAACCAGTCCTTTAGCTGGCACATTTTTCTTTTCTTGGATTGTTTAGAATTGGGGATTAATTTATTATATAATTTCTGTAGATAATACAAAAAATGTTGTTGAAAGAATAACATATATAAAATCTGACTTTTTGTTGTTTGAATATACAACTTTATATCTAATACTTTCTACTATTTTTTTAATATTTCTTTATCCGTATGCATCTATTTTTGTGTATAAAATAGCATTGAAGTTTAGCAAACAAAAAAGAAATATCAAAAATAAAATAGAAAATGAGCAATGTTTAACAATTGGAGAATCAATTGAAATTAGAACGGAAATTGAAAAACAAAAAGAAGTATCTCGAATGGTAACAATTAAAAGAGCTGACGAAATTAAAAAATTAAAACAAGAAGTCGAATTATATAAAAATAAATTTAAAGATAAAATAGATAAAAAAGAAATAAAGAATATTCAAAATTCCACAGAAAATACTATAGCAGATTCAAGTAACTATGATATAATATATGGTAAAGATTTTAAGAAATTTAAAAATACAAATTCTTTGGAAGATCTTGACAATGTATCAACCAATATTAACGAAAATAATCACATTAAAGGATCTATTAATTATTTTATAGCGTCAAAATTGATTGAAATGATTGATCGAGGACATTATAAGTTAACAGAGAAAGGAAGATATTTTCTTAAAAGATTGTATGAAGAACAGGAAAAATAAAAAAATATCGGTTGTTGATTAAAAATAATAATTGGTTGTAATAGAAAAGTTAAAAGAAATAAAAAATTCAGGTTGGAAACGCTGAACTAACCAACAATCAGTAAATCAACAATGGCAAAAAATCCAAACAACAATTTTGTCATTCCGAGCGACGACAGGAGCCGAGGGATCCTTCTTAATCTCAGTAAAAGTAATGCTTAAATTATCCTGTTTTAGAGCGATTCCTCCATTCCGCTCATTCGTTCCTCATTCGTTCCAGTCGGAATGACAAATTTTCTGTCAATGAGTTATCTATCATCTTTTGTTGGTTTAGTTCTCTGACCTGAACCAATGGAAGAATTTACGGAAGCGATAAAAAATTTATAAAACTCAACACATTAATTTGCCAAAATTTGATAGTTGTATTATTATATATTTATGATAAGATGTACGGAAAAAATGATGATGGGAATGATGATGCCGACTTGTGAAGTATCGGAATGTTTTTGTTTAAACTAATTCTATATCAAGATAAACATCAGCAAGCCGATCTCTAAAATCGGTTTTTATTTTTTTAAAAAGCTAATAACACAAAAATGCAAATAACTATAATCAATGATTGTTTTGATCAGAACGCGAAGTTGAGGCAGATAACAAGGGCGGGCTCCCTCTTTAAAAATTGTTCCGTGAATTGTTTCGGCGTAAAGTCGGATCTGGAAGCGGCGGGATTTCTTGTTGACGCGATTGACGCTTTTGGAGGGAGAGAGGGAGTAGTAATGGTAAATGTCGCTCCGAGAGACAAGATGGCGAAAAAGTGGAAAAACGGAACTCCTTTTGGATTTTTTTGGAATAAAAAAACTCTCATTGTTTCTTCCGTGGATGGATTGACACTGTCGCTTGCGAAAAAACTTGGGGTTATCAAAGATTTTCACATTCTGGATATTGACGAGGTTCTGGATTCAATAAGCGATAAAGAACTGGACAAAAGCGCAAAACAGCGAATCACAAACAGCCAATTTAGAAGTTTTGATTTTCTTCTAAGAGTCGCAAGTTGGATTGTTGAAAAAAGAAATATTCCATTTAATAAATATGATCTGTCAAAAATTCCCGATTCCCCAAGAGCGTTTTGGTTCGTTGATAATTTTGGAAATACAAAAACAACTTTATTAAAAGAAGAAATTAATTTAGACGTGGAAAATAACATGGTAATAAAAATAGCCGGTAAGCCGATAAAGCTTGGTTTTTATGGTATGCTTAATAATCTTCCCGATAAAACAATAGGAATAACTGTCGGAAGTTCGGGGATTGGAGAGAAGAGATTTTTAGAGGTCATTTTTCGCAGCGGCAATGCCAGTAAGGAGTTGAATATAAAATCCGGTCTTATTATTGAATGTTAGAGCTTGTTGTCTATAAATGGCAAAGTTGATTTTTGAGGATGGGAGTGTTAGGATGGGAATAGAGGGAGTTGGATTATAAATATGTTTTGAGTGATAAGAAGTTGAAGGAGGTTTTGGTGGTGGGGGAATGGTAGAGTTTTAAATTCTAGTAAAATTAATTTGTCATTCCGATTGGAGCGAATGAGGCACGAATGAACGAAATGGAGGAATCTCTCTAAGACAAGATAATTTAAATATTATCTTTGATGCGATTAAGAGGGATCCCTCGGCTCCTATCGTCGCTCGGGATGACAAAAAGTGATAATATTAAACTAATGAAAACAAAATGATTTAAATTTTTATGGATGAAGAAATTGAAAAATTAGTAAATGACACTACTATTATTAAAGTAGAAAATATTTTGGTAAAAATAATAAAAAGCTTTTAATACAATTTTAGATTTTTGAAAATTAAAATTTTCCTACTTTTTCTGTCATTCCTGTGGAGGCAGGAATCCACTACTACAATTTAACTTTATAATAAGCTTTGTGGTGAATAGTAAAATTAAATTGTAATAGTGGATCCCAGACATTTTTTCTGGAGTTTATGTTGATGAAGATCAGTGCTACCGCTCCAGAAAAAAATCTGGGATGACAAAGTGGAAAAGTCCCGAAAATAATAAATTTACCATGCAACCGGAACTAAACAAACAATTCAAAAAAGCGCTTAATGTGATTGAGGACACAGACAAGAGCGTTTTTATTACGGGCAAGGCGGGAACGGGGAAGTCAACTTTGCTGGAATATTTTCGCGAAAAAACAAAAAAGGCGGTAGTTGTTTTGGCGCCGACCGGAGTGGCTGCGGTGAATGTGAAAGGGGAGACGATTCATTCGTTTTTCAAATTCAGACCGGATATTACACCGCAGGATGCCAAGGTGATTGCGGAGAGAGCGCGGAGGAATAAAACCAGAAAGAATTTATTTGATAAATTGGAAACGATAATAATTGACGAGGTGTCTATGGTTCGCGCGGATCTGTTGGATTGCGTGGATGTTTTTTTGAAAACAGTCTCCAAAAATAAACTGCCTTTTGGCGGAAAACAAATGGTTTTTATCGGTGATCTGTATCAGCTTCCGCCGGTGGTGATTGGCAGAGACCGGGAAGTTTTCAGAACGCAATATGACAGCTGTTATTTTTTTAGCGCGAAAGCAATGGCAGATTTGAAGATAGAAATTATAGAACTTGAAAAAGTCTATCGGCAGAGCGACAAAAAGTTCATTGATATTTTAAACAGCATTCGCAATAACACGGTTGAAGAGAAACATTTGAAAGTTCTTAATAGAAGATTTCAGCGAAATATTAATCTTAAAAATCTTGAAAAAGGGCAGATATATCTGGCGACCACGAATCGGCTGGCGGAGGAAATTAATAAAATAAATCTGGAAGAACTGCCCGCGAAAAAATATATTCTGGAAGGAGAAATTGAAGGAAAGTTTGACCGGAAATATCTGACAACCAGTCTTAGTCTGGAAATTAAGAAAGGAGCGCAAGTGATGCTTCTCAATAACGACTCGCAGAATAGATGGATCAATGGAACGATTGGAGAAATTATTGGTTTTGTTGATGACGAAATAAAAATAAAACTGCAAAACGGCAAGACAATTTTTGTTTCTCAATATGAATGGGAAATTATTGAAACCTATTTTGACAAAGACAGCGGAATGCTAGAGAAAAGAATTTTGGGTAGTTTCATTCAATATCCGATAAAATTGGCTTGGGCGATTACGGTTCACAAAAGCCAAGGGAAAACTTTTGACAAAGTAATTATTGATCTCAGCAGCGGAATTTTTGCCTGCGGACAAACTTATGTCGCGCTCAGTCGCTGTCGCACTTTGGAAGGAATAATTCTGAAAAAAGAAATTGCCAAATCAAATGTTTTCACGGATTGGAAAGTGGTTAAATATCTAACGGGTTATCAATACAATCTCTCCGAGAAAAAATGTTCTACGGAAGAAAAAATAGAAATTATTAAACAGGCGATTAAAAACAAAACCAAATTAAAAATCATTTATCTCAAGGCGCAAGACCAAAAATCAAAAGGGTTATTTTGCCGTTCTTTGTCGGTGAAATGGAATATCTCGGAAAAACATATCTGGGCGTGGAAGCGCGTTGTTTTTTGAGAAACGAAGACAGAGTTTTTCGGGTTGATCGGATTTTGGAGATGGAGGAAGAGTGAGTTGTTATATATAGGACTTCCTCACTTTTTCTCATTATTGTCATCCCAGAAAGTAAAACTTCTTTATAAGCAAAGCGAATAAATAGAAGTTTTGCTTATCCGGGATATTAAATTATAAAGCGCGTAGATATTTTTAGCTAAGATTCCAGATAAATTTCTCCGCTGTCGCTCCGAAATTTTCTGGAATGACAAAAAGTGAGGAAGTTCTAATATTGTCGCGTTTATAAATATTTTTTTGAGAAATAAAAATATAGAAAAATAAAAAAGCGAGGAAAAAAACAAGATTGATTTTTTGGGGCGGGGAGTGGTAAAATAGTAGTGGAGAGAAAGATATAAAAAGCTGTAATTAATTATGAACAACAAAAAAACTGCCAACTCAAATTGACGATTTGTTGCTTAGGCTTAACGAAGACCAGCTGAGAATTCTTAATCGCAAGATTGTGGAGAGATTGAAATTGATTTATAGAGCCAAGGGCATAATGTCAGTGGCGAAATTTAATGTTCTTGACCGTGTTTTTTTTAAATGATTTGATAGTTTATAAAAAGTATTGAGTTAGATTGATTTTTGTGAGGACTCCGTTCTTTTAAACCTGATATAAAAATAAAAAGGAGCGATTTAGCTTTCAGCTGTCGCTCCATTCGTTGTTTCGCTTGCCGTTTCTCATTATAAGCAGTGTTAAAATTATCAACGCCGCTCCGGAAAACATCCAAGCTACGGAAATGGAAAGATGATTTGCGAGAAGACCGCCAAGAATCAACCCAATGGCAGATCCTATTGTAGCTGTCATTGACAAGAGAGAAATTATTGTGGCTCTCTCCTGCGATGAAATATTCTTGTTCAGGTATTCCTTTCTTATCGGATTGAGAATTCCACTTGCGAACATCCAAAATAGAAATGTCACAAACGCGGCAAGAGCTATCGGAAATATGGCAAGAGTTCCGGACAAGAAGATTCCCAGTCCTATCATTATTTGTAACAAAACCATTGCGCTTTTTTGGTTTTCAAACTTAGACGAAAACCATAAAGACAATCTTGCTCCTCCAAAAGCGGCGATGGACATTGTTGCCCATAAATAGCCAAGCCACATTTTGTTTGGAACAAATTGAGAAAAAAGTGGCTGATATTGCGCGGCGGGAGCTTGAATTGCAAAAGCCAGTAATACTCCCGTCAGCAATACAAATCTTACCGCTTTATTATCCTTTGCGTATTTCACGCTTGTTCTCATTGTTTCTTTCATTGATTCAAAGCCTGTTTTAAAAGAAACATTCTGTTTGATAAAATATTCTTCCTTTATAAAAATCGCTGCTGCTATTCCGATTAGGAACATCGCGAAACTTCCGATAAGCCAAGGAAGCGCAGAATTATTATCCGCAAGAAAGGAACCAATAAGCACGCCGACGATTCCGGCAATAAGCGTTATTTGATTCTCTTTGGCAAAGATAGGCGTCAGACTACCATCATATGAATTGTGTTCCAGATTATCCACAAGCCATGCTTCAAATGCTCCGCTTAATAAAGTGAGAGCGATAGCCTCTATCGTTGCGGCTATTATGAAAGCGGGGAGAGAATTTGATATGGCGTAGATGAATAGACCCAGCGCAACCATAAGGTATGCGCAGACGCAAGAAACTTTTCTACCAAATATATCCGCGATTGCGCCAGTCGGCACTTCAAAGAGGAATGTTGTTACTACTGTCGCGAGGATAACAATGTTTACCTCAAAAAGATTAAGCCCGCGCTCAATAAAAAACATAAAGCAGGTTGCGACAACAAGTGAACTCGCCAAAGTTTCCGCCGCGCTTAACGCCCAATACAAACGAATTATCTTTCTTGTTTTTATTTTCGATTTTTCCATTTTTTTCACCTCCTTTTTTAAATTGTCAAAGAAAGATAGATTTTATCTATCTGAGATATTTTTAGATAGACAAAAATACCTTAGTCAGATAAATTAGATTTAACTACGGAGTATAGCATATTGCTTTAAAATATCAATAGTACGCATCAAATCATCTAAAATGACACCAAGAGGCCTATTGATACATCATCTAAA
>CAZBCK010000052.1:0-5973 GCA_964490635.1 uncultured Candidatus Saccharibacteria bacterium
GAGGAAGCGGGGTATTATGAAGAAAGATAAAAAAGAGATAAAAATAAATTTATGAGTGGCGTAGACAATATAAAAATAAATGATATAATGATTAAGAAAGTATTTTTTGTTTTTCCTGAAACAAAGATAAGAGAAGCATCCGCTTTAATGGAAAAACACAGAATTCATGGGTTGCCGGTAGTTGAAGGGAAAAAGGTAGTTGGTATTGTTACCGAAACTGATTTTTTTGTAAGAGGTTTATCCGGTTTTCATCTTCCTTCCTATATTGATTTCATAAAAAATATTAAAATGACGGACTATATTGGGAATAATGATCGAAAAAACGAAAAGATAAAAAAAATTTTAAACATCAGAGTGAAGGATATAATGACTAAAAGATGCATTACGGTTAACTCTGATATGACAGTTAAAAAATTATTTGAAATGTTTAATAAAACAAAATTACAAGTTTTTCCCGTTGTTAAAAAAGATGGAACCTTAGTGGGAATTGTTACCTTAATGGATTTTATTAAATTTCTTAAAATATAAAAAGTTTAATTTATAAATATTAATATTAAATTATGAATTATCAAAAAGAAAAAAGACCAATTGATGAAACAGCTGAGGAAACATATTCTTGGCTGAAGAAAAAAGTTGTTTTTATAAAAAAAACAAAAGTGAAAACATGGCAAGGAATTATTTTACTTGCTTTTATCACCGGGATGGCGTCCTATTTTATTTTGTCTGTTGAAACCGGCACCCATCTTATTTCAAAAGCGGTCGGAGAGACGGCATCTTTGGCGCTAAGTCCGGTTACGGTAGATGCTGAAACCGGCGACACCTTCAGTCTAAATATTTTATTGAACACCAATGGCAATGCTGTAGTGGCAACAAGAGCAATCGTAAATTATAATACGGCTAATTTTGGCTTAACAGGTTGGAGTATTGACAGTTCCGTTTTTGTCAACAGCGCTTGTTCCAGCGAAGGTAAAACAGCATGTGAAATAGTGAATAATGATACGGCAAATGGCATTATAGATATTACTTTGGCCAAACCAAGCCCCGGAGTGAACACTTCTTCGGGATTAATTGCCACTCTTACTTTTCAAGCCTTGCAACCGGTGACTGATAATATAACAATGAATTTTACATCAGGAAATTACAATGATTGCGATATTATTTTGAATGATGGCGCGGGAACAGATATTCTAAGTAGTATTACAAATGCCACGATTACAGTTACCGCTAGTGGCGGTGGCAATGGCGGTGGCAATGGCGGTGGCAATGGCAATGGCAATGGCAATGGCAATGGCAATGGCGGTGGCGGTGGCGGTGGAGGAAATACAGACACGACTCCTCCCGCAAAACCTTCTAATTTCCAATCCAATGCGACAGACGAGAGCGTTGCTCTTACTTGGAGTAATCCGACTAATAGTGATTTTTCTGGAGTATTAGTTGTTAGAAAAGAAAATAGCGCTCCCGGTTCAAGAAGCGATGGAGAGGAAGTTTACAAAGGCAACGGAGAAGAATATATGGATACCGATTTGGATGACGGTGTGAAATATTATTACGCGATTTTTTCTTATGACGCCAAATCAAATTATTCGCAAGCAAATTCACTTTCAGCTCAATTAGGGGGTGGAGAAAGCAACGGTGATAATAACAACAATAATGATAATCAACAATATGCGGATGGCACTCTTCTAAAAATCCCGGAAAGTTTCAAAGTTTATGTTATAATCAACCAAAAAAAGAAATGGATTCCAACTCCGGAAGTATTTGAAACCCTTGGTTATGAATGGGGAACGATAACTGTGCTTGATAAGACGACATTAAAAAGCATTCCTGACTTTGAAGATAATCTAATCAGAGCTCTTGGTAATTACAAAGTTTATCTTGTTGTTAATGGAATTAAAAGGCATATTCCAAATCCTGAAATATTTCTGGACTACGGATTTGCATGGGAAGATGTTAAAGATGTCGCGCAGTCTATTGTTGATAAATATTCCAGCGGTTATCTAGTCAGAGAAAGCAGGCAAGACGCAATATATTACCTTGCCTCAAACGGTGTCAAGAAATGGATTAGAAGTCCGGAAGTGTTTAATTCTTATAGCAATAACAAATGGGATGATATTCAAGTAATTAGCAAAAAGGAAATGGATTCTTATCCTGAATCTAATTTGATTAGATTATCCGGAACCAATGAAATATATTTTGTTGAAGCAGAAACGAAACACTATATTCCTTCCGCTCAGATTTTCAATAGAAATAATCTTGATTGGAATGTCGTCTTGGATGTCAATGAAACAGAATTTAATTATTATACGACTGGCAACGCATTGAAGTAGAAGTTGAATAAATTAGCATAAACACCTAGCGTTTGCCCACCCTGTCAGATAAAAATATCTGACAGGGTTTACTTTATAAGATAGGAATCTTTAATTTAATTTTAATTAAAAAAAATGTCTACAATAACCTTTAGAGAAATAAAAAGCGGTTCAATAATTTTGTTGGATGATGAACCATACAAAATTCTCGATCGTTCTTTTCGCGCTAAACAGCAGAACAAAGCAATGGCGACAATGAATGTGAAAAATTTAATTACAGGGAAAGTTTTTGAAAAAAACTATCCATCCTCGGCAACGGTAGAGGAAATTGAGCTTGAAGAGTCAAAAGCGCAGTTTCTTTACAAAGAAAGAGATATATATTATTTTATGGATCAGGAAACTTATGATCAATTTCCGTTGAATGAAACTCAACTCGGAGACAGTATAAATTATCTCAAAGAGGAAATTATCATTAAAATAAAAAAATTCAACGATAAGCCGATTGATATAATTCTACCGGCCGAAGTTGAATTGAAAGTTGCTGAAGCGCCACCGGGGATCAAAGGAAACACGGCCCAAGGCGGATCAAAAATTGTAACACTGGAGACAGGAATGAAGGTTTCCGTTCCTCTGTTTGTCAACGAAAGCGACAGTGTCGTGATCAAAACCAAAACGGGAAAATTTGATAAGAGAAAATAAAAAATAATATTTTGCAGACCGATTAAAGAGATAGAAAAGAACGAGCTATTGAAAGAAACTCTTGACAATCATATTTTTGGAAAGTTTATAAAGAACAAAAAATAAACGGGCTTGAGATTAGAAAATATTTACTGGTGTTGTAAATTATACTAACTTGCTAAAATAATTCCATTATTTCTGTCATTCCCGCGGAAGCGGGAATCCAGTAAGTCTCAATAAACAATGATTTTCGTATAATTTTTTTAATTTGCAAAAGTGAAATTATTTAAGCAAGTTAGTATAAAATGATCAAAACAAAAAAATCAATGCGGGTTATAGCATTGATTTTTTTATAATTTACTTTTTTATCTTAAATATTCTCCAAAGCTTTCTTTATATCCTCCATACTTTCCACTTTCACCAAATCCTTTCTTGCATCTCTTGCTCCTTCAAATCCTCTAAAATACCATAACAAATATTTTCTCATTTCCATAATTCCGTGTTTTCCCATATTTCCATAAAATATCTTTGCCTGTCTAAGAGCAACTTTTTTTATGTCCGCCAAACTGAATTCTTCATATTTTCCTTTTTCAAAGTATTCTTTTGTTTGAAAAAACAACCAAGGTTTTTTGAGCGCGCCTCTGCCAATGCCAATTCCATCGGCATTGGTTTTTTTGATCATTTTTATCGCACCTTCCGGATCATCTATGCCGCCATTTGCCAAAACAGGAATATTGACAAGAGATTTTACTTTCTTAATTTGCGAATAATTTATCTCTCCTGAAAAACCTTGTCTCATACTTCTCCCGTGAATCATAATCGCGGATATTTTCAGATCTTTTATTTTTTTCACAAATTTATACGCAGTAACTTTTTTAACGCCAGATCTAATCTTTATGGAAACCGGCAAATTGGTTCCCTGTAAAGTCTGCCTGATTATCTCCACCGCTCTTCCCGCGTCTAACATCAACGCCGCGCCACTGCCATTGGAAAAAACTTTTTTCACCGGACAACCTATATTAATATCAATACCGTCCGACTTTATTTTTTTTGTTATAACTTTCGCGGCATTTTGAAAATATTTTGGGTCATTGCCAAAAAGCTGGACGACATAATATTTCTCAGCTTTTCCAGACTTTAGCATCTCCAAAGTTTTTTTGCCCTTGAAATTCAACGCCGTCGCGCTCGCCATTTCAGAGTAAACAACATCCGCGCCATAGTGCTTACAGATCTGCCGAAAGGGCAAATTTGTATAGCCCGCCATCGGCGCCAACGCCAAAATCGGTCTGTTTAATTTTTTCCAAAAATTTGACATAGATTATTTCAAAAAATCAACAGTTTTCTCCAGCCATTGTTTCATCTGATCCTGTTTTTCCAGATCATGATCTCCGCCTTCAACAACGATCTGATTTAAAAAGTTAACACTAACGCTTTCCAGAGGAACAACAACATCTTTATTACCGTGAATATGTAATATCTTATCTAAAAATGGTTTAAGACTGTTTGATAGATCTACATCTTTGCATTACAAAAAATAATCCGCGTTTATAAAATTTGCTTTTGCTGTTTTGCCGCTTTTCTGACAATCTTCCAGAAATTCATCCTCGTTCAGATATTTTTCATAATTATGCCAAGTAATTTCAATGTCTGGTTTCCCCTTTTTTATTTACGACAAACCAATATCTTAACAGATTTTTTTGATCTAACGCTGGAGATAAAAAAACTATTTTTTCAACTTTATTTTTCATTTGTTCCATCTGATTCGTCGCGACCAAGCATCCCAAACTATGCGCCACAATACTAAATTTTTCAACTCCTTTCTCTTCCAGGTATTGCATAGTTCTTGCAAAATCTACTGTTAAACTATTCAAAGTGGTATTTCTAAAATCTCCATCAGACAAACCGCAACCGGTAAAATCCAACCTAAAAACAGGCATTAAATCTTTTGATATTTCATCAGCCACTTTCTTAAATTTCTTTTCCGCCGAAGCAGTCCTTTCAAAACCGGACAAACAGATCACACAATTCTTGGAATTATTATTTTCAGGAAAAGTATAAACGCCTCTTAAAATATCATTTCTATTATTTTTAAATTCTACGAGTTTTGTTTTCATATTTGGAAACTTAAAAATTATATACCAGCGTATTGTCATTGCAATTGTAAAAGTTAGACAATTCGTTGACAGAAATTTTATCATTCCTGTAAATATTAGATAATTCATTAACAAACTTCATCATTCCGACTGGAGCGAATGAAGTACGAATAAACGAGGGAATTCCTCTTAAAAGGAATACTTCCCTAATAAACATTTTGTGAGATTGAGAGGGATCCCTCGGTTCCACTCCACTGCGTTCCGCTCCACTCGGGATGACAAAAATGATTATCTTTCCGCAAGAGCGGGTTTGCAACCACAGCTGTACAAAACCTCTAAATAATCTTTTAGACAAAAGGTTTTTAACGCTAATAATGGTGTTAAATCTGCCAGTTTTAGAAATTACGCACCTATATATTGTCATTCCCGCGGAGGCGGGAATCCAGGTGAAGTTTCATCAGACATTATTTTGAAATAAGTGTTTTGCAAACAAATTAACGGTAATATTAGCTGATACTTCAACTATTGTAATGATATTTTAAAATTTGAAGATATTGCGTCTGGATTCCCGCCTCCGCGGGAATGACAGAAAAGATAAATATATTAATTTCGTTAGTTTTTTATTTCAAGTTTGTTTTAGAATAAAATGATTGATCATGAAAACAAATCCATAAAGCTTAAGTTCCTTATTCTTTTGAAAATACTTTAATAAATTAGCTATAATATTCCAGCGGTTGTGTCTGTCTAAAACATAATACCAGTTTTTTACCGTAAAGGTGAGAAAATATGTTCCTTCGTTTAATTCCTGGTTTATTCTTATGGAAGGTATAAATTTTTAAATTATATTGTAAGATATAATAGCGTTGTTTATACTTTTGGATTAAAATAGAAAATAT
>CAZBCK010000053.1:0-5462 GCA_964490635.1 uncultured Candidatus Saccharibacteria bacterium
GTAGGTACCAAAGCGGTCAAATGGGACTGGCTGTAAACCAGTTGGCTCTGCCTTCAGGGGTTCGAATCCCTTCCTACCCACATTTTACTTTAAACGAAAAGAGGTTGAAATTTTCACAACTAAATTATGAAAAGTCATCTTGAAAATATCGGAGAAACAGTTTCAGGTTCATCGTCACTACATGAAAATGGTCCGTTTGGTACTGCTTTAGAAGATCCATTTGATAAAACGCTTAAGAAATTTGGAGAGGAAAAGAAAGATCTTAATTTACCAAGACAAGATAAAAAAAATTTCGAAAAAGAATGTGCATTAGAGTTAGTAAGAAAAAAAATAAATGAAATAGAAGTAGATCCGGAAAATCCAGTGGTAGCAGTTAGTGATATTATTGAATATTTAAAAGAAAGAGATATTGAAATTTCAGAAGATATAAAAAAATATACTGAATTTGCCATTAGTGAAAAAAATAATTTTTTACAAGATTTAAAAAGACTTAAAATCGACAGAGACAACCCGAACAAAGAAGAGAAGGAACTACTCAAGGAAATGGCTTTGAAAGACACTGAGTGGATGGGAGATGCTATTGAATACATAAGAAAAAATAAAGATAATCCGGAAGAGATTGAAAAATTTTGGAAAGAGTATGATAAAACTTTTTTGAGTTTTAAGGAGCACGAAAATAATAAAGATTTTACTAAAAGATATAGCATTGAACAAGGTCCAGAAGTTGTTAAAAGAGGAATTCTAGCGGAGATTGCCGCGATGGATTTGCTGAAAGAACTAGTAAACGGTTTTAAGGGGTGCAAAAAAGTTGAAATAGAATATTCCACTCCCGAAGAAGATGTCTATGATAAAATTGATTTCTTTTTGATTGTAACTCTTGAGAATGGAAGGATTAAAAGAATTCCAGTTCAGGTTAAATCGTGTAATATTTCCGGTTTCACTAATAATTATTCAAATATAAAAGAACTAGAGAGAAAAACAAGATTTGTTTTAGACAATGTAATCAATACTGACGAAACAAAAAACATCAGAATAGATAAAAAATATAAATACCAAGTAAGAGCGGGGAAAAGAATGAATGAATTTTTTGGTATTGAAAAGAATAAAAACGGAATTAAAATCAACAAAGGTGGGTTTTTTGTTATTCTGCCTAACGGGAAAATGAATCCAAAATTTCTTAACCCGCAAGACGAAAGCGGAAAAACAACAGAGAATTGCATAGATAAAAAAGGAATTCCGTCTGAGGCGCTTAGGAGTCATTTCCTATTTGAATCTCAGACAATGAAAAATGTAGAAGCAATTCTTAAAATTTAGCATGGATAATAATATTATTACAATAATACAAACAAAAGAAGGAGAACAATATGGAAGAAAAAAAATCAGCAAAATCTTTGCTTGAAATGAATTGTAAAGAAGCAGAAGGAATTATAGAACGAAGAAAGAATAATAAAAATTCTTTAGTTTCGCAAATTCAGTTTAGTAGATTTGTAAGACATTGCTTAGATTGCGATAAGTGCGAAGCAAAAGCAAAAAAAGCTAGTCTTTTGATTTCCAGTGAAGATTAAAAAGGGCTATGAAAAACACAACTCTTCATTTTTTTATTAGATATTACATTTTCAATAATGAAAAAAACAAAAAATCTCCCAAAACATATTGCCATCATTCCCGACGGAAATCGTCGTTGGGCGAGAAAGCATCAAATGGAAGTGTGGTTCGGACATAGAAAGGGAACAGATGGTTTGGAAAAATTAGCGGATGTCATGATTGAATTGGGAATTCCATATCTTTCCTTTTGGGGATCTTCAAAAGATAATTTAAAAAAACGTTCAAAACAAGAAGTAGCGTTTTTATTAAAATTATTTAAGGAAAGATTTTTAGAGTTATCTGAAAGCGAAATAGTTCATAAAAATCAGATTAGAATAAATATTTTAGGCGATTGGCGAGAACAATTCCCGGAAGATGTCAAAGCATCTTTGAATCAAGCGATAGAAAATACAAAAAACTATAGCAAGTTTTTTCTGAACTTTTTCATCGCCTATAGCGGAACCGGGGAAGTTTTGGATACAATAAAACAAATCGCGGAAAAAGCAAGAAAAGATTTATCACTGAAAATAGACAAAAATCTCTTAAAAGATTGTCTTCTGACCCGCGAATTGCCACCGGTTGATTTGATGATCAGAACCGGTGGCGAACCGCATTTGAGTGATGGATTTATGATGTGGGACACCGCTAATACCCAGCTTTATTTTTTAGACAAGCTCTGGCCTGATTTTAATGAGCGGGATTTAAGAGATGCGATTAAAAACTATTTGGAGAGAGAAAGAAGATTTGGAGAATAAATAAAAAGATGATTATCGCTAATCATCTTGATTGATTGTTCAGTTTAGTATCAGGACCACAATTTTTGGTCCAAGAATTATTATTTCAATAGCGAGAAAAAATAGTCCCGCCATCAAAACCCCTCCGGCAGATTTGTCTTTCGCCAATTTTGCCATTTCACTAAACTCGGGATGCAAGTCACTTAAGATATCCTTTCTGACTGAATTAGACATTTCTTGAGTAAATATACTTTTCAGCCCAAGTAAAGTTATTGCCCATTCAATGCTGTTTATCTGTAATAAAAATGAAAAGATAATTACTACAGAAGCTATAATCAAATGAGCCTTTGCGTTTCTCTCATTTCTAAAGAAATAAACAATACCATTTATCGCGTATTGAAAACTTCTTAAGAGATTCCCTGCTGTGAGCTTTTGGCTCGGCAATTTAAATTTATCGCTAATAATTATTTCTCCTGTTCATAGTAAATATTGAAGTATACATCATTTTAATAAAAAGTCAGTAGCAAAAATGAAAAATATATATCTTTCTTTATTATCAATTTCAAGCCTGTTGTCGGTATGTCTTTTTTTGGGGAAATAATTTACTGTTGCTTATACTATTATTGCTTATTTAGATTTTAATGCTTTTAATTAATAAATCTAAAACTAAATTAATTATTTTTCTTTTCTGCGGATTTTATGGAACTATTGCCGAAGCATTTGCAATTTATTGTGGCGCCTGGCAATACAATAATACTTCATTTTTAAATGTTCCTTTTTGGTTGCCTGTTTTATGGGGAATTGCCGCGATAAGTATTTTAGAGGTCGCGAATTTTATTATGAAGCTAGAATCAAAAAGATAAGTTCAATGTCAAACAAATGAATCCAGATGAAGTATTTTCAGTTTTAAAATTACTATAATGGTTGAAACATCAAAGAACATTACTTCTGACTTATTTATAGTACTTTTATTATAAAAACAATGATTGGCAATATTGTGTCCGGATTCCCGCCTCCGCGGGAATGACAGAGGAGATTATTGAATCATAAACCATGAGTAAGAAAAAAATAATCACAATACTTTTAGTTTCATTTCTATTCCTGTTCACAACCGGAATAGTAGGTTTTGTTTATCTCCAACATATGATCAATAAACCATATAACACAAATAATAATACGAGAAAGGAATTCACAATAGAAAACGGCGATAGCGTTCAGGAAATTGCCGCAAATCTGCAAAGCGATAATTTAATAAGCGAGATGGATCTTTTCAAATTTTATGTTTGGCAGAAAAAAATATCCGGCAAGCTTCAAGCTGGAAATTATGAGCTGTCGCCTTCAATGCCAATTCCTGAAATCGCAAATTTATTTATTGGAGGAAAAATAAAATCCAATAAAATTTCAATAACAATACCAGAAGGATTTTCCAATAAAGAAATAGATGCGCGATTTACTGAGAATGGTTTGATTGAAAAAGAAAGTTTTACAAATTTTAATAAAGCTGGTAACCCAAATTTTTTAACATACGATTTTTTACAAGATAAACCGGAAAACACAGGACTTCAGGGATACTGTTTTCCGGACACTTATGAATATTATAAAAATTCCACAATAGAAAATATTACAAAAAAAATGCTTGATAATTTCAATAAAAAATTATCACAGGAACTGAGAGAAGAGATCAGGAAACAAAATAAATCTATCTTTGAAACATTAATCCTTGCAAGTATTATAGAGAAAGAGGCTGGTTTCGCCGAAGATATGGGAAAAGTCTCAAGCGTTTTTCATAACAGACTGGAAATAGATCATCCGCTCGAATCAGACGCAACCATAAATTATATAACAGGATCGGGAAGATCAAAATCAACTTACGAAGATTTGAAAATTGATTCCCCGTATAATACATATAAATACGCAGGGCTTCCGCCAGCGCCAATTTGCAACCCGGGACTTGACGCTATCAAAGCAGCAATCTATCCAGAAGAGACTGATTATTTTTTCTTTTTAACACCACCGGACAGAAAAGCTATTTTTAGCGAAACCTATGCGGAACATCTAAAAAATAAAAGTAAATATTTGAATTAGAAGACAAGAGATTTCTGTTATTGCAAGAAATGAAGTGGAACGACAGCGGAACGGAATGCCAAAGCAATTTCGTAGCTATGCACAAAGAATTTAATTACGAGATTGCGGAGTTTATCCCGTACATAATATGGGATCGCCTTCTCGTTCACTGCGTTCACTCGGGCTTCTCACAATGACAAAAAATTACGCATTTTGTAATTTTAAAAATGCCAAAATTTAATTTATAATTTAATATTATGAAAGAGAAAAAATTGTACAATAAAAACATTCTGATGATAATCGCCAGCAAGAATTTCAGAGACGAAGAATATTTTATTCCCTTTGAAACTTTCCAAAAAGCGGGAGCAAGAATTACAACCGCAAGCTCCGTAAAAGGAGAAATAATTGGGATTGAAGGAGGAGAGGCCAGATCAACTCTGACATTGCCGGAAGTCAATGTAAGAAACTTTGACGCGGTTGTTTTCATCGGAGGAAATGGAACAAAAGAATATTTTGACAACAATGATGCTCATAAAATAGTTCATGAAACGATACTCTCAAAAAAAATTCTGGCCGCTATTTGTATCGCGCCGATCATACTGGCAAGAGCCGGAATTTTAAAGGGGAAAACTGCCACTGTTTGGTCAAGCATTGTAAATAAAAGCGGGGGGAAAGAGTTGAAAGAAGCCGGATGTACGATTTCTAAAAAAAGAGTTGTACAGGACGGAAGAATTATTACAGCTGATGGTCCTTCGGTTGCTGAAGAATTTGCAGAAGTCATTATTAAAGCTATGACTGAAAAAATTAAAGATGAAATTTAGTTCAGTTCCGAATATTTACAAGGTCAAACCGATTATAATAGAACTTACGCGTTTCATTTTGGAGTGTCAAACGAGCGATAGCGTAGTTCTACCTGAAAGCGGAAGTTAATTGTTTTTTAAGGTCAAACTCCGCTATCGCTCGTTTGACACTCCAAACGCGTAAGTCCCAGATAGAATACCAGACTAACACAAATTCTGAAACAAGGTTGACAAATTTATTGTTTGATATATAATAAATTATATAAGTAAAAATATCCAC
>CAZBCK010000054.1:0-4595 GCA_964490635.1 uncultured Candidatus Saccharibacteria bacterium
CCCATATATTCGGTCCTATTACCTTTTCTTTCTTTTCTACCATAGTGTTGTTCACCTCTTGTTGTTGTATTGTCAATGTACGATTTACCTATTTTATAGGTAAATCCCGAAATGATTGGCGTTTGTTTTTTTGAAACGCCGATTGCTATCAGCAACAACTCACTCTACAATAAAAAAAATAATTTGTCAACCCCAAGAAAGAATTTATTTTCCTATCAGTTTTTTAATTTCTTCTCTGGAAATTCCGCCAATAAAATAGATCACGGGGAGATAGACGCCGACGCCGATTATTATTAGGAAGAAGATATTTAAATAACTGAAGTAATATAAAGCCAAAGCCATTAAAAGAGAAGCCAGCAAAGCCTTAAATAAAATTTTAAAAGACGGAATAAATTTCAGTGTTTTGTAAATTACATAAACCATTAAACCAGTAACCAAAAGTTCCGTTGCGACAGTTGTTGCCGCTGCGCCAAAATAGGAATATTTTGGGATGAAAATAAAATTTGTCGCGATATTAAATACCATTCCGATAAAATAAATTTGCGCCAGGCGTTTTTGTCGGTTTGCTGCGATAATGATATTTGAAAAAAGCGCGCCCAAAAAGATAAAACCGAGCGCGATTATCAGAATATTAAGAACCATTGGGGAATCTTGAAATTCTTCGCTCTCGGAAAATAGCCCAATGATCTTAGCAGAAGTTATTATAGCGCCAAAGGCAATTGGAAGAAAAGCGATCACCAAGAAATTCAAAGTTCTCTGGACCACCGATTTAAATTTATCTCTATCAGTGAAAATATACTTGCTCATAATCGGCATTGTCAATCCGACGATCATTGCCGGAAAAAATATCAGGTTCTCCAACATTTTATATGACAATCCATAAACGCCGACTGCTTCATTTGTTTTCATTACGGAAAGGAAGATTGTGTCCAGTTTAAAATAGACAAGAACCAAGATTGCCGAGATTGCCAGGGGATAAGATTGCGCCAGTAATTTTTTCCAGAATTTAAAGTCAAATTGCAGTTCTATTTTTACATATTTGGAAGCAAATCTCATTACAAAAATAAAGTTAACAAGCGCGCCAAAAAATATCGCGAGGATAATATACAGAAAGCCGAAATCATTTGCGATAAAATACCAAATAAAAAATAGTTGGACAAGTCGTCCCGCTATTTCAGCAATAGCAATTTTGTCCATTGCCAGATGTTTTTGAAATAATCCCATCAACACTTGAATGTTGGAAAGAACCCAAAACCCAAGCGCGGCAGCGGCAATGCCGTACTGTACATTATTTGAATATGGAAACAATAAAGAAACAAAATAGGCCGCGCCTAAAATAAAAACTCCCGCCGTGAGACGCAGAGTGAAAGCGTTGCTGATAATTTTTTTCTCGTTCGCGTTTTCGCGGGAGATTTCTCTGACAACAATAGAATAAAGTCCAAGATCGGCAAAAACCGAGAAAATATAAATAAATGTAACAACAGTTATATAGTCGCCAAATCCGCTTGCACCGAGATAATCAATAATCAACTTAATGATCAGAAAAGCGAGAGCCACTTCCACAATACGG
The DNA here is from genome assembly GCA_964490635.1 of uncultured Candidatus Saccharibacteria bacterium. Classification (GTDB taxonomy): domain Bacteria; phylum Patescibacteriota; class Minisyncoccia; order JAHIHE01; family JAGLIN01; genus JAYEHC01. Next base: position 1,571 of record CAZBCK010000054.1, read on the forward strand.
GCTCCCGCGGAAAAAAAAGCATTGTAAGCGATTTTTTGAGTGAGATTAAGATTCATGTTAACATTTAAACAAAAAGTAACAAATCTGGAATTTGCAGGTTTGTTCTCTGTCATTCCCGCGAAGGCGGGAATCCAGGTGAAGTTTCATCAGTTATTATTTTTAGAACAAACTTATTGCAAACAAATTAACAGCAACATTAGGTGATATTTCAACCGTTATAATGATATTCTAAAAGCTGAAGATATTGCGTCTGGATTTTCGTCTTCGCGAGAATGACAAATATAGAGCAAACGCGTAAGTCCTAAAGTAATCATTGTTTAAATGCTTATATGCTTAAATACCGCTATTCTTCCACATATTTTATAATCACTCTTCTCATTAAATTTTCTCCCGTACTTTCCGTTGCCAGATTTTTTTTACCGGATATTTCCATATGAATAATCTTTCTTTCATAAGAAGACATCGGTCTTAACGCAACTGAGTTTTTACTATGAGAAACCTGACTGGCCATTGTTTCAGCGAGTTTTATCAAAGATTCTTTTTTTTGCTTTTTATAATTATTAACATCAATATTAAATTTTATTTCATATCCGTTATTATCTTCCGCATCCTCACTTTCAGAAATTTTTCTTCTTGTTATGATACCTGTTAAATGTTGCAACGATTGCAAGTTTGATCCATATTGTCCGATTAAGAGGCTTGGTTGTTCCGTTGCTAGACTGATAGTGAAAATTTCTTCCAATTTATCACCGATGTTCTCAATTTTCTCCTCCTCTATATTTGCTTCAAGTCCCATAATCTCAAGAATTTCAGTAATTGTTTCGGTTATAACTTTCTGATTTTTTTCATTCATAATGATATCTTAAATTTATTAGCCTTTTTTATTTCTCCTTTTTGTCGATACTTGCTTTCTCTTTTCTTGCTATAAGATATTGTTGAACAATCGCGAACGAAGTAGTTACCGCCCAGTATAATGCCAATCCGGAAGGGAAACTCATTGCGAAGACAAGAGTCATAGCAGGCATTATATAAATCATATTTTTTGTCATTGATTGCGCAAAATCTTGCGTTTTTTCTTCCGCTGTTTTTTCTCCCTTTTCCTTTTCTCCCTCTTCCTCTTCCTTCTTTTTATTTCCCATCAGCATCTTACTTTGGAAATATTGGAGCGTTGCGGCAATAATAGCCAGATATATATTTGTTTCTGATAAATTAATAACACCAAGAGATATTGCATCTATATGTCCCGGATTATAGATGAAGGGATATATAATAGACAAACTTTCATCTTTAAATCCGTTAATGAAAACATGATATAACGCTATTAATATCGGGAATTGAAGAAGGAGCGGCAGGCACCCTGAAAACGGATTTACTTTATTTTTCTGATACAGCTCCATTAACTTTTTTGCTTGTTCTTGTTTGTCTTCCTTGTATTTATCCTGAAGTTTCTTCATCTCCGGCTGTATTTTCTGAAGACTTTTTTGGCTTTTAATTGATTTGCCATTTATAGGATAAAGGACAATTCGCACAAGCAGGGTAAGTAATATTATGGAAATTCCAATATCTTGTCCCGGCACGATATTGTAAAAGAACACCATTAAGTTGAAGAGAGGGTTGTATAATAATTCAGTGTAGATGAATGCTAGAAAATTCATATGGTTTAAAAATTATTTATTTAACCGGATCCCATCCTCCTTTGGAAAAAGGATGGCAACGCAAAATGCGTTTTGTTCCCAGAAAAAGCCCTTTTAAAATGCCGTATTTTTCTATTGCCTGATATGTGTATTCGCTGCAAGTCGGTTGGAATCTGCATCCTATAAAAGAAGACTTGTTTAAAAAAGAAAAGAAACCATGATCCGCAGATAAGGTTTTTTGATAAATTCTGATTAATTTTAAAATAATTTGTTTGAACACGATAACAAATTTAGGACTTGCGTATTTGCTGTCATTCTGAACTTGTTTCAGAATTTTTATTATCTTAGGTTTTGGCTTGTACTATTTACGCTATACTTTTGTATACGGTGAAAACACAATTATTTTTTACTATAATAATACAGTTATTGTATCTTCAACTCATTCAAAAATCTAGTGATTTATAGATTTGATTAAATGTAAGAGAGAGTAGATTCTGAAACAAGTTCAGAATAATAGCGGTCTATTTACTGTTCATCTAACTAATCCCGACTTTTTCAACAACTTTTCCACAGTTAGATTTATTTCTTTAAACTCTTTGCCTGAAATTTCCGCTTTGGAAATAAATATCATATCAAATCCGGTTCTTATATTATTTCGCGTTAACCTAACCGATTCTCTTAATAATCTTTTAACGCGGTTGCGTTCTACGGCTTTTTTTGATATTTTCTTGCTTACTATAAATCCGAATCTGGAAACCGGCAAACCATTTTTCACTGTTTTTAACGATAGGAAATTACCGTAGAAATAGAATCCTTTGTTAAACACATTTTCAAAATCTCTCTGTTTTCTTAATCTGAATTCCTTTTTTAGCATTGTGTTGGATATTAGATCTTGGACATTAAGATATTAAAAGGCTATTACAAACAAATATCTAACACCTAATATCTAATGTTTATTTAAAATAAACACCGCTCCAAAGGAATAAGCTATGATTTAAACAGTTAGTTCTTTCCTTCCTTTTTTCCTGCGCGCGGCTAAAACCCTTCTTCCGCCCGGAGTTTGCATCCTTGCTTTAAATCCATGCTCTCGTTTCCTTTTTTTCTTTTTTGGCTGATATGTCCTTTTCATTTTTTTAAGATAACTTTATTAAGACTTTCTCACTCTTTTGTCATTCTGGAAAATTTTGGAATGGCAACGAAGAAATTTATTTGGAATCTTAACTAAAAGATATATATGCTTTGTAGCCTAAGATCCCGGATAAGCAAAGCTTTTATTTATTCGTCTTGCTTATAAAGAAGTTTTACTTTCCAGGATGACAATAGTAAGAAAGTGAGGAAGTTCTATTTATTTAAACTAAAAGTAGTATAATATGGTTCTTGTAGTTAGTCAA
>CAZBCK010000055.1:0-4378 GCA_964490635.1 uncultured Candidatus Saccharibacteria bacterium
TTATATTTTCTATTTTAATCCAAAAGTATAAACAACGCTATTATATCTTACAAATTACACCTAAACTATATTGATCATTTATATATTTCAAAAACAATTTTGAATCCGCAAAAATCGGATTATTTAAGTCTTGATCAACAGACAGATAAACAACAACTTTATTATTACTTTCAAGATATTTTTTAAGATATAACAATAATGTTGTCTTGCCTGTTTGCCTTGCTCCCTTTATGATAATTGTTTTTTCATCGCCAAACCAAAGTTTGATTTTTTCAAATATTTCTCTTTTTATCATATCTTATTGACATTTTATGACTATGTTTCATGCCTTTCTTTTATATCATAACATAGCTATACAATTTTTTCAAAGTATTTTATACAGTATCTGCCCTGCTTAGTCTTATTTTTTTAAGTTCTCGCTTGAATCTGAAATGGCTTGGATAAAAGATCAAAACGAGGGCTTTAATCTACCCGACAGAAGCGAGAAAGTTCTGTATTTTTTATTTCATCAGCTCTTCAAACTCCTCTTTCTCAATTGTTTCTTTTTCTGTGAGAATATTCGCTATTTTGTCCAGTTTATCTTTCTTATTTTTTATAATCTCCTTCGCCGTCTGAAAGGCGTTTCCTATAAATCTTTCCACTTCGTGGTCAATATCAGCTGCTGTTTGCTCGCTATAATTTCTTTGATCGTGAATTTCTTTCCCGAGAAAGACCATATCGGAGTGTTGACCAAAAGCGATCGGGCCCAATTTCTCACTCATTCCGTATTTTGTAATCAACTCTCTTGCCAACGCACTTGCCTTGAGCAGATCACTGCTTGCACCGGTTGTTATATCTCCAAAGACAATTTTCTCCGCCGCGTATCCGCCAAGAAGCATTGCCATATCGTCAATAAACTCAGATTTGGAATGAAAGTGTTTGTCTTCCGTTGGAAGATTCAGAGTATATCCCGCAGCGCGCCCTCTGGAGATAATTGATATTTTATGCACCGGATCGGTGTTTGGCAAATTGTGTCCAACCAAAGCATGTCCCGCTTCGTGAAAAGCAGCAATTTTCTTTTCTCTGTCCAAAAGAAGATTGCTCTTTCTTTCCGGTCCAAGCATAACTTTTTCGATAGATTCCAAGATATCTTTATTCTTAATAATTTTTTCATTTTGTTTCGCGGCGAGAATTGCTGATTCATTTAGCAGGTTAAAAATGTCCGCTCCGGAAAATCCAGGAGTTCTTTCGGCGATTTTTCTCAAATTTATATCTTTGGCAAACGGTTTTTCTTTGGAATGAACTTCCAATAGCTCTATTCTGTCTTTTATATCCGGCAGATCAAGAATTATTCTTCTGTCAAATCTTCCCGGACGGAGCAAAGCGGGATCCAAAACATCAGGTCTGTTCGTCGCCGCAATAACAATTACATTCGTATTAGTGTCAAATCCATCCATTTCAACCAAGATTTGATTCAAGGTCTGTTCTCTTTCGTCATGCCCTCCGCCCAGTCCGGCACCGCGGTGTCTACCTACTGCGTCTATTTCGTCAATAAATAGAATACTCGGCGCATTTTTTTTAGCCGTCTTAAACAGATCTCTCACTCTTGACGCTCCAACCCCGACAAACATTTCCACAAATTCCGATCCGGAGATATTGAAAAACGGAACATCCGCTTCTCCCGCGACCGCTTTGGCAAGAAGCGTTTTTCCTGTTCCGGGAGATCCGAGCAAAAGCACTCCTCTTGGAATTCGCGCTCCGAGATCCAAATATTTCTTTGGGTTCTTCAAGAAGTCCACAATTTCTTTAAGTTCTTCTTTTGCTTCTTTCACACCGGCAACATCTTTGAAAGTTATTTTTCTCTTTTTCTCCCCCGGTTTTAGAAATCTTGCCGTTGATTTGCCGAATGACATTGCCTGACCATTTGATTTCTGCGCCTGTCCGAGCATCATCCACAAAATAACACCGACAAACAAAAGCGGAATTAAAATTGGGAGAAGCGCTTTTGCCCAATATTCAGCGCTTGTATCGCCCTTTATGGAAATATTTGCCTTGCTGATCTTGTCATCCTCAACTTTATAAACGGCAAGTTGTTCGCCGAGAGAAGAGTTTGTGTCTTTAAGTGCTTTTTCTTTTGTCCCATCAAGAAGTTCAATCTCCACATCGTTATTCTTGACATCTATTTTTTTGACTTCCTCATTTTTCATTTGTTCAGCCAGTTTGCCTATTGAGATCTCTTCTGGTTTTTCTGTTTCGTCAAAAAGAGTGAACACGCTTGCCATTAAAATAAATATTAACACTATCGTCAAAATATTTTTAACAAGTCCGTTTTTTAATTTCAGTGGATTTTTAGGAAATTTATTTTTTTTCATAATACCATTGTTTTTATAATTGATTAAATAGATTGTTGTTTATAGATAATTTGTAGTGACTAATTATAATTAATTGTTTTGAATTACAAAATGCGTAATTTTTCTATCATTGTGAGAGACTCAAGTGAACACAGTAAACGAGAAGGCGATCCCGTATCAAGTACGGGATAAACTCCACAATCCTGTAATTAAACTCTTCGCGCGTAGCTACGAGATTGCTTCGGCATTCCGTTCCGCTATCGCTCCACTCCATTTCTCGCAATGACAGTGAAATTCTGAGTTTCGTTATTTAAGATAATTGCTACAAATCATAATAATTAGAACTTCCTCACTTTCCCGCTCCGTCGCAAGAGGCAAGAGTGAGGAAAAATAATTGCTACAAATTACATAATTACATTACTATATCAAACCGTCAAGTCCTTTCAGGTATGAATTTAGAAACATTGGGATTACAATTATCAGTCCGAGCAATGGTAAAACAAACATCAGAACTGTTAAAATTGCCGTGTAGAACAAATATTTTCTTGTTTTCTCCGCCGCCTTATAGGTCAGCTCTGATATTTTTTGATTCTCTTTTAAAATCTCTAAGATCTGTTCTTCATTCGTCATAGATTTATTTAGTAGTTTATTAACTTAAATTTACCACAATTGTAAGTTTACAGCAACCAATGCTAAACAATAACAAGTAAGTTTTTTTAGAACTTCCTTACTTTTTGTCATTCTTGCAGAGAGAAATCCACCGCTACGATTTATTTTTATATTTTACAATAAGTCCTGTGATGAATGATAAATGGTAAAATAAAGTTATAATAGTGGATTCCAGACAAATTTTGGAGTTTATGCTGATGAAGATCAGTGCTATCGCTACGAAATTTTCTGGAATGACAGATTAGAATAAAAAGTCCTATATTCTAAAAAATTTGCAAGTAGAGCAATCGCTTGTTTTAATGAGAAGGGATTGTTCTTTGAAAAATAAAAAAGAGTAGTTTTTTGAGAGACAGAACTGGCAGAAATTATAGAAAATAAAAATAAGGAGATAAGAAAAATGGTTTCTTTATTTCGTGGCTTGAATTTCCACGACAAATATGATATTATAAAGATAATAAAATAATAAAATAAGATAACGAATATGGAAAAGAAAAGCAATAAAAAACTGCAAAAAATAAAAGAAAAATTAATCGTGCACAAAGAATATATTGCGTCCCAATTGAAGAGATTTGCCAAAAAAAGCAAAAAAGTCAAAGGTGACTATGAGACTAAATTTCCGCATCTGGGAGATCATCAGGACGAAAACGCGATTGAAGTGTCAGATTATGAAAACAGTCTTTCCGTTGAACATAATCTGGAAAAAGAGCTAAAAAATATAGGGAGCGCTCTTAAAAAAACATCCGAGGGGACTTACGGAGTTTGTTCAAAATGCGGAGAACCGATAAATCCAAAACGGTTGAAAGCTATGCCCGAAGCAACATTATGCATAAAATGCAGTAAGAAAGAACATAAGTGATGTAGCGTTTTAGTTTTGATTTACCAAACTTTAGCGCTTTTGCAATATGTTTATTATAATTCGTAATGACTTGATAGTAATCGGTTGTAATTTATGGCAACTGGTTATTTTGTAAGTACAATTAATTACTATTAGTTACAATTAGTTGCCATAAATTATTATCACAAAAAAGTGCTAAAGTTTAAATCTTATACAAATGACAAACAAAGTTTAAACAAATCTATATTGTTATCTTTGTTTGTTTTGTTTTTGGATCAGATAATTAAATTTTTAGTGGTAAGCGAAATAATTGATATGGAATTTAGCAAAAACAGCGGGATATTATTCGGAGTTCAGCCAGATGCCAATTTTGTTTTTGTATTTTTTGCTATTTTTTTATTTATTGTAATACTTAATTTTAAAAAAAAATTTAAAAGCGATATTTTTTTACTCTTGTTTCGCCGGAGTTTCTCAGCAGAGGACTCCGAAGAATTGAGCGCTTTCTCCTCGCAGTTCTCTGCTGAGAAACTGCGACGAGGTAAGA
>CAZBCK010000056.1:0-3921 GCA_964490635.1 uncultured Candidatus Saccharibacteria bacterium
AATTACTTTTATCCAGACGAGATATAAACAACGCTGGACAATCTAATAGCTAATAACCTTAGCTTAAAATCAAGATTCTCAAGCACCTAATCGGTTACCAGTGCCGAAAATTCCCTTTTAAAATACGACAAATGAAATCTTTATTGCAAGCTATAAATTAGCTTGTATTTTTTTATTTCTTTTTGGTTTTCTTTTTCTTAACCTTCCCAACTTTCTTCTTCGCCTCCGAAAAGCTTCCCTTGACCATTTCTTCCAGTTCCAAAAATTTCTTCGTCGCCAGCTTTATGGACTTTTGATAATCACCTGTGTTGATTATCAGATTTTTTTGCCTTAACAATCCCCTGTCTATGAAAGTTGAAATTTTTGAAAGCGATCCCAGCGGGGGCGTCGCGCCAATCTTTCCTTTGACATTTTTTTTCATCCACGCTTCTTTCGCAAATTCAACGCTTTTTACCGCTTTTTCTCCTTCTTTTTTCAGCCATTTATTTATTTCTTTTAAAAACTTTTTCTTGTCCAAATTTTTGTTTGCCGGAATAAGCGCCAGAATACATTTCCTCGGACTTATCTTCATAACCAAAGTTTTCACAACTTCCTGTGGTTTGATCCGCTGCGTTTCCGCGCTGTCCCACGCCGTATAAACTTTTTTATGATCAATGACTTCATATTTAATCTTATTCTTCTCAAGCAAATTTTGCAAACTTTTCAATATTGCCATAGATGTTTGGTTAATTATAAATTAAAGATAATCGTCATTCTTAATTTGTTTCAGAATCTATCTTCTATTATGTTAAACGAGACTATAAAATACTAAACGCTTTCCTAAATTGAAAAGGCGATAATTGTAATATAATTCTCAGTGTTATTGCGAGTAGGATAAGTTAGACCTAAAACAACAAAGATTCTGAAACAAGTTTAGAATGACAGGATTCTCAAGATGACAGATCTAAACTTATAGCCTCTTCTCAATCTCATCATTCACAATCTCTTTCAAATCTTCTTTTATTTTCCGCCTAACTTTTGCTTTTATACCACCACCGGTTTTAGCACCTACGGTTTTAGCGCTATTATCTGTTTTTTTGTTTTCTCCAAAATCTTCTTTTACATTATTCGTTTTTTCTTTTTTATCACTTTTATTTCTTTTTCGGTTATTTCCGATTCTATTATTTGCAACCGTTTTCTTTTCCGTAATACATACCATAAACATAACAGATAAAAATGCAAATCCGGCCGTAATTGCGAGATCCAAAATTGCGCTTCCGGCGTCCAGTATGTTATAAGATATGGAATCAAGATAGACGATAAGCATCACTGTCATCAGAGATGTCCAAGTTAGAAACGCAATGCCCTGAACAACCCAGGCAATTTTCCTTTTTAATTCTGACGACTCTTTTGAAAATAATGTCTTTGACGACAAAAAAAATAAAATTCCAACAGGAGAAATAAGCCATAAAATCAACATTAAAAATGTGGACAAGATTGTTGTTATAAAAAAACCTGTGTTGCAAAACATATTTTTATTTTTATTATCCTTAACTTGCTTTTATTCTACCAAAATAAATGGATATTGACAAATAAAATAAAAAGTTGATTAAATTACTTTTTTTTGTTATCGTACTTTTATGAACTACTTTATTAAAACTTATGGCTGTCAAATGAACTATTCCGATTCGGAGAGAATTGCCAGTATTTTGGAAATGAAAGGATATAAAAAAACATTATTAGAAGATAACGCTGATTTGATCATAATTAACGCCTGTTCAGTAAGACAATCGGCAATAGATAAAATCTCAGGAAGATTTAAAAAATATAAGAGATTTAGAAAAACAAATCCCGGTTTGAAAATAGTTCTAACGGGATGTATTTTGAAAAGTGACAAAAAGAAATTTGAGAAGATGTTTGATTTGATTATTGGAATTAAGGAAATAGAACAAATATTGATCAAGCTATCTAAAACTTGTTACTGCGAGAGAGATACGACCAAAGCAATCCCGATACAACACGCAAAGGATTTAATAACGGGATTGTCGCGCTCCGTTCCGCTATTGCTTCACTCCGCTCGCAATGACAATAATTACTTCAAAATTAAACCTCTCCGTCAAAATAAATTATCCGCTTATGTGCCTATTATGACCGGCTGTAATAATTTTTGCTCTTACTGTGTTGTACCATATACAAGAGGGCGAGAATATTCAAGACCGGCGGAGAAAATAATTGACGAAATTAAAAGTTTGATTAAACAAGGGTATAAAGAGATTATTTTGTTGGGGCAGAATGTGAATAGCTATCAGTCAAAAATCCATAAAGCTAAAAGTCAAAAACATGCCTTGTCATTCCTGCGGAGGCAGAAATCCACTGCTACACTCAATGTTCCTAAACACGCTATTTTTTACAATAAGACCAACTCAGCCAACTGGATTCCCGCCTTCGCGGGAACAACAGAAAATACAGAAACAATTACTTTTCCAAGATTATTAAAATTAATCAACGCCATTCCCGGTATTTTCCGGATCAGATTTTTAACCAGCCATCCGAAAGATATGTCGGAAGAACTTATTAAAACAGTAGCAGAACGCAAAAAAGTAACACCCTATATCCATCTGGCTTTACAATCAGGAAATGATGAAATTTTAAAAAAAATGAATCGTAAATATACCGCTGGGCATTTTTTGAAACTGGTAAAAATGATCAGAAAGTATCTTCCCGATGCCGCTATTTCCACCGATATTATTATCGGCTTTCCGGGCGAAACAGAAAAACAGTTTTTAGACACAATAGAAATTATGAAAAAGGCAAAATTTGATATGGCTTATCTCAACAAATATTCCCCGCGCGCCGGTACCGCCGCGGCAAAATTAGATAATAATATCAGCTGGGCGAAAAAAAAACAGCGAGAGAAAATTCTGACGGATGTTTTAAGAAAAACAGCTTTGGAAAATAATAAAAAATATATTGGAAAAGTTGTTGAAGTCTTAGTGGATGAATTAGGAATTAAGAATTATGAATCAGGAATAATTTTTGGCAAAACGAGGAGTTTTAAGAATGTAAAGATAGATATTGGTTCCATAGTCCCATTAGGGCTGTGGAACCAAAATGCAGACGGGCTCCACAAAGCTAAAGCCACTATAGAACCAACAAATTTAGTTGGAAAATTCCTGAACATAAAAATAACCCAAGCGGATGCTTGGGGTTTGGAAGGAAAAATAGTAAAACAAAAAAAAGATGGAGATTAGCAAATCCCCATTTTCTGTCTCCATACTTCTGGCTTAACGCAAAGAAACAAATCGCCGTCTTCTGTTTGCCCAGTTTTCCATACATCCAACCGAGCAAAACTCTTTTGCTCCGTAAGGAAGATCTATTCCATATTCCTTGTCCTTTATCACAGATCTTACCTTTAGACGATTTGTTGTCTCTTCGCCACATTCATCACAATAATGAACTTACCATTTTTATCTCCTCTTTTTTTTATTTTACCATCTCTAAAAACTCTGTCAAATAAAAAAGGGAGCGTATTTAAACTTAGCTCCCGGCAACTCCTCCGAACGCTATTGCGCGGAGAACTATTATCTCATAGAACTTTTTTCTACAATATCTACATCAAATTAGAAGAATTCAGAGGATATTCCTCTAATTTTATTTATGGCATACTCCGAAACAAAAAACTCATCCGCAAGCCCTTTTTTAGAATTGAAAGATTTGTCTTTTGTTTCATAGTCTCTAAATAAACAAAATGCTCTTCTGATTTTATTCACAGCAATTAACGGAATATAGGTCCTGCCTATCCTAATTCCAATATTGCGAAATGTTTTTCCGTCACTACTCTCTTTTACAAGAAAAATTCCTGCTCCTCCATCAATTAACAATTCTCTTATTTCTGTTTTATTTTCTGTTTTATAATTCATTTAATCCCTCCTTAAATACATA
>CAZBCK010000057.1:0-3839 GCA_964490635.1 uncultured Candidatus Saccharibacteria bacterium
TTAAAATCAACTTTTTTCTTCCGCTATTATTACCGCCCTAACTAGTTCAATTTCTCCGTAAGAAAAGTCGTCTCCCAATAAATCTTTTATCGGGCGAAGCGCTTCAGTGCTGCCTACTTTTGCAAAAGCATTTTTTATAATTTCAACTCGTTCGGGAGGAATAAATTTATTCAAATCTGCGAGTGGGATGCGTTTTTGGACAAGAAGACTGCCAATATGAGTAGCAATTGTTCCAATTTTAAGCTCCCGTTTTTTAGCAATCTCTTCAATGCTCAAACCATTTTCATATAAAGCGTAAGTTTCTGAAACAGTATCAGAATCAGATCTAAATCCGTTTCCGCGAGTTCTGGCTTTTCTTCTTGCCAATGTCCCCATCCGCGAGGAAATATTTTTGCTTTGGCAATATTTATTTATTGCCGCCAAAAGAAATTTTCCATAGTGCTCAAAATTCTTTTCACCAATACCGGGAATTTTTCTTAGATCATCCGAAGCCAAAGGAAGATAAGTGGAAAGATCAACCAAAACTTTATCCGAGAAAACAACATAAGCGGAAACATTTTCCTTCTCCGCCGTTTTTCTTCGCCATTCTTTCAAGAACTCAAACAGTTCCGTTTCATAATTCAGTTCTCGTTTAATTTCCCGGATCTCTCTCGTTTTAATAACAATTTTTTGTTTGTCCAGAAGAACTTCCTGAGATTTTTTATTTAAAGTCAAAGTTGGATATTCCCCCGCTTCCCGTTTGATAAATTCTTCATCGATCAACACATCAATTAAATCCTTAATTTCATCCTGCGTTTTTTCCTTCATAATTCCGAAAGTGGACAATGACTGAAACCGCACTGTCTTTTCCGATCCCGATCCCGACAGTATTTTAGCGATCATTGAAACACCAACAGGATAGGGAACACGGAAAATGCAAGATAATATTTTCTGGGCTTCCACGGTTATGTCGCATTCTTTAATATCTTTGGATAGACAAACATCGCATCTTTCACGACAGCGATAATTATCTCTTTCTTCGCCAAAATAGCTTAGGATATATTTGTGGCGACACTCCAAATTGCGGGCGAAGCGTTCTATCTCCTCCAATTTTTGAAACGACAATTCCTGATAAGTTCTATCTTCCGATTGGGAAATTAAATATTTCTGAGTGGCAATATCGCCACCGGAATAAAACAGATAACAATCTGAGGGTAAACTGTCCCGACCCGCTCTTCCAATTTCTTGATAATAATTCTCAATTGATTTTGGCAGATTAGCGTGAATTATAAAACGGATATTTGATTTATCAATACCCATTCCAAAAGCGACCGTTGCAACCATTAAATTCATCTGCTCTTTCAAAAAAGCATTCTGATTTGCGGTTCGCAGGTCATTGCTCATTCCCGCGTGATAAGGCAAATTTTGATAGCCTTCTTCATTCAAAATTGCCGAGATTGACTCTACTTTTTTTCTGGTAGCGCAATAAATAATACCTGATTCATTTTTTTGTTTTTCCAAAACAGTGATGATCTGTTCCATCAGATCTTGTTTTTTTTGGACATAAAGCGATAGATTTTCCCTTTCAAAACTGCCAATTAACGGAATTATTTTGTCGGCGTTAAGCTGTTTGATAATATCTTTCCGCACTTGTTCAGTCGCGGTTGCGGTTAGCGCGGCTAAGGGAACTTTTGGAAAAAACGATTTTAGGACAGAAAGTTTTCGGTATTCGGGACGAAAATCGTGCCCCCACTCAGAGATACAATGTGCTTCGTCAATAGCGATCAGGGAAATATTCAGCGTTTTTAAAAATTCTTGAAACTGTCCGATAAAAAACCGCTCCGGAGCGATATACAGAATTTTGACTTCTTGGTTTTGAATTTTTTGGTGCGTTTGCCTTTTTTCTTCCGCAGAAAGAGTGGAGTTAAGATAAGCGGCTGGAATACCGATTTTGTTTAATTGATCCACCTGATCTTTCATCAAAGAAATAAGCGGCGAGAAAACCAAAACAATGCCATCCTGCATTACTGCCGGAATTTGATAGATAAGCGACTTTCCGCCACCAGTAGGCAAAACCACCAGGATGTCTTTTTTATTTAAAATATTCTCAATCGCTTCCTTCTGAAAAGGGCGAAACTCATCATAGCCAAAATAAGTTTTAAGAATCTTTCTCATAAAAATATATTAGATTAAGATGCGTTTGCGCGTTGTCATTCCCGCAGAGGCGAGAATCCACTATTACAAATTAACTTTACTATTTACTACTTGGCTTATTATAAAACTAAATCATAGCAATGGATTCCTGCCTCCGCAGGAATGACAGCAAACGCGTCCTATAAAAAAACCGTAGATCTAATTTTTTTTAACATATTCCCCAAACTTTTTAAAAGCTTTTGCCCGCTGGGAAAAAGAATTCTTTTCTTCCATAGTCATTTCTGATATTGTTTTGTTTTTTCCTTTCGGAATAAAAATCTTATCATAAGGCATTTCATCTTTATTTTCATTATAGATTTTTTCAGTAATTTCGCCTTTCATAATTCCTTTAAACAATACCGGTTCGTTGCCCGGTTCGCAAAAAGCAGCTACTGTTTTAAAATATGCTTCCCGCGATTCACCGTCAAGCAGTTTGAATATTCCTCTAAACCCAATTGAATTAATGACAAACTTGGGAAGCGCTCCGGGAAAATTATGATATGCTTCAAAAAACAACCCAGTATCTTCAAGCACAATAGGTTTATTCAGTTTATCCGCAAGCTTTTTCGCGGCTCCTCGCGCAATCTCTTCAAGCTTCTCGTCATGGTTCTCTTCATAATCCATATTAAGCCAGTCCAATTCAACAGGATAATCTCCGAGAATATTCTGCGCTTCTTTGAATTTATATTTGTTTGTTGTAATAAATGATATTTTCATATATCGCTTTAGCTATCTTGAATCTGTTTATATTCAGTTTCGTAAATACTGTTTAGTTCCATCAAGACATCATCTCTTTTTTTATATAAAGGATGCTCCTCTGGCATTTCTTCAATAGCCGGTATAAAAACTTCTTTCGCAACCGGACCGTATCTTTTCATAAAATGTTCCCTCTTCTTCCCTTCTTCAGGAATATTACCGGCGTTTCTTATAAAATCTGATAATTTTATAAGAAATACATCGGGATTTTTTATAACTTCTCTGACATGTTTTTTATAAAATTTTCTTTTTCTTCCTGTCTTTATTCCCTTTAATTTTTCTTCTTCCATCATTTTATTAAAATCCGGATTTGTTAATCCTCTGACCATATTTTCAACTCTTTCTCCGTAAATATTTTCTATTTCAGCAAAAGCTAATTCTTGCAATTCTTCTTTATTTGCTTTTTCCAGTTCCTTGTCTGGCGATTTTAGGCTTAAAAGTTTATCAGCTTGATCCTCAACTGAATCGTGAAGCAGCGCTCCCACAACTAAGTCAGCATCAGCTATCTCATATTTATTCACCAGATCATCAGCGACTTCCAGCGGATGAATTACATACGGTTTGCCATCAAGTCTGTCTTCCTGATTGCAATGTAAATAAAACATCAGCTCCAACGCGCTCAATATTCTCTCACGATCTTCTCCCTCAAATTTAGCTTCAATCGCTTTTTTAAATTGATCAATCTCCTCTTCTATTCTTTCTATATTCTTTTTTCCCATATCCTGATTTGGTTCCGGATCTTCATAATTAAATTTCGGACTCATATAGTTATCTTAAAAATTAACTTACCTCTTTAGTCTTACTTTATCATCTCTATTGTAAAAAATCAATTTTATTCGGGGGAGATAATTTGCTACGTGTCAAATCATTTAACTATGACACCGAAATCTCTTTTTGAGTTACTTTGGAAA
>CAZBCK010000058.1:0-2597 GCA_964490635.1 uncultured Candidatus Saccharibacteria bacterium
AAGTTCTATTTATTTAAACTAAAAGTAGTATAATATGGTTCTTGTAGTTAGTCAAGCCAAAAAATGTTACTAAATATTGCGGTGTTTTAAAACTGCAAAATTTAAGGTATAATGAAATAGCAATCAATCGCTTATTATTTTATGCCAAAATCGCTAAAGATATTATTTATTACAACAGAATTGGAACCGCTTTGTAAGGCGGGCGGATTGGGTGACGTTTCGCGTTCTTTACCAAAGGCGCTTTTGAAAATGGGACACGATGTAAAGATTATTATGCCTTTGCATGGAGTTATAAATGAAGAGAAACATAATATAAAACTGATTAAGAAAGATCTCAAGGCAGAGATTGACAAGAATAACAAAATAAATTTCAGAGTTAAAAAAGGATATCTGGTGGAAAATTTGCCTATCTATTTTATAGACAAGTACAGATATTTCAGGAGCCGTGGAAAAATTTACGGATATGACGATGGTAATCAACGATTTATGTTTTTTTGTTTCGCGGTGTTGAAAACAATAGAAAAGATTAATTCGCTTCAGCCGGACATAGTTCATTGCAATGATTGGCAAACTGGGCTGATTCCATATTTATTAAAAACAAAATTTAGTGAAAAAGATACTTTCAAAAGGACAAGAACACTTTTTACGATTCACAATCTGACTTTTCAGATGGGAAAAGACTGGTGGACCGTTAAAAAGAAAGAATGGGATGACGGGATCAGTGAACTTCCTGATTTTCAGGACAAATATAAAATAAACAGAATAAATTTTACGAAGCGCGGGATATTGAACGCAGATATAGTAAACACGGTCAGTGAACAGTATGCGAAAGAGATAACACAACAAAGATTCGGACAGGAGCTCCACGATATTTTGTTGGAAAAATACGAAGAAAGAAGATTCTATGGCATTATCAATGGAATTGACTATAAAGAATATAATCCGAAAACCGATCCGGGATTGAAGGCAAATTATGATTATAATTCTTTGGATAGAAAAAATATAAATAAAAAGTATTTGCAAAAAAAATTCGGGCTTGAGGTCGATAATGATATTCCTCTGATCGCGATGGCAACAAGAATTACGGAACAAAAAGGATTTGATCTGATTGTAGAAATTATAGACGCGCTTCTCCGACTGAAAATGCAACTGGTTCTGGTGGGAAACGCCGATCCATATTACAAAAAAATATTTAAAAAACTGAGCGAAAAAAATCCTAAAAAAGTGGTGGCACGTCTTAAATTTCAAACAAAAAATATTACCAGTGTTTATGCCGGCTCAGATATGTTTCTGATGCCATCGCGATTTGAACCGTGCGGACTGGGGCAAATGATCAGTTTGCGGTATGGATCAATTCCGATTGTCAGGGAAACCGGCGGGCTGTCTGACACGATTACAAACTACAATCCAAGAACGGGACAAGGTAACGGTTTTATCTTTAAGACCTATGACCCGAAAGATCTGCTGGTTGCCGTTGCCAGAGCTCTTGAAAATTATAAATATAGAAGTGCCTGGTTAAAATTAGTAAGGAGCGGAATGCAGGAATCGTTCTCTTGGGAGGTTCCGGCAAAAAAATATGTCGTTTTATATAAAAAAGCTTTAAAATTAAAACAAGAAAGGAAACCTATGTACAAAACCATTGCTGACATTAAAAACAAACTAAACAATTTGGCTGAAAATAAAGAGTTTAGAATAACAAGACCGGTTGAGTATTTTATCAAGAAAGAAAAGCGATTCTACGCGCATAGCGTTATTGAGAAAAAGAGCGGCAGAAAAGTTTTTTTGAAATCAAGAATTACTGCTAGCGAAAATTCTATTTGCGGACTGGAGAAAGAAATGGAGATAACAAAGATAATGACCAATAATAAAAAAATATCCGCGAAAGTAAATTTCACAGAGTATTTGGATGGATCTCTGAAAAACATTCCCGAATGGTACACACATAATTTCGTAGAGGGAGATCTTCTGGGGTCGTTCTATGATCTGCCGAGAAAAAATCAAGCGGACATTTATATCAGAAATATTGTTAAAAATTTAAGGGGGTTGCAGAGTGTCTCGGAGGAATTTATCAAAGAAGCGGAAAAAAACGGAGTTATTAAATATATCAAAAAAAGGGATTATCAAGATTATAAAGCAACGATTGATTTTTATAAAAAAGAAAAAACAGGAAATGGAAAAGTTGATTTTAAAAATATTTACAAACTTCTTGAGAAGAATAAAGAATTGCTGAATAAAAATTTGGTTGTCGCGCATGGAGATTTTACGATGGCAAATCAAATCATAGAAGACAGCAGCAGCGAGATTTATCTCTCTGACTGGGAATCGGTTCGCATTGATAATATCGCCGCGGATATCGCGCATCTCTGGGTTCAGTCCTGGCGATATAAAAAATGGCGAGCGAAATTGCTGCGCGAATTTGTAGGCAGTCTGTTTAAAAAAGAAAAAGAAGATTTTTATAATATCTTCAGAATTATTGCCATTGAACAATCGCTGGCGGAGATCAAGTGGAATTCTGCTTTATGCGAGAGAAAATATAGAAGGGGTGTTATTGATGCTTCGGTTAAGACGATAGAAAAAGCGCTGGATGGGTTTGAGGG